>CAMJGU010000047.1 GCA_946405325.1 uncultured Clostridia bacterium
GGTGAGCGCTTTATCGGCGCCGACGTTCAGCGTGAGAATGCCGTTGCCGCTGATGCTGACGCCGGTCACGGCGGCGTAGACGGTGATTTCGCAATCTGCGCTCTTGCCGTCGGCTGTCGCGGTGATGGTCGCCGTACCGACGCCCTTGGCGGTGATCGTGCCGTCGACAACGCTGACGATCTCATCGTTGCTGCTCTCCCAAGTAACGGCCTTGTCCGTGGCGTTATCGGGAGAGACGGTCGCAGACAGTGCGCGGATGTCGTTGACGAGCATCGTCAACGCGGCCTCGTTCAGCGAAACGCCGGTGACCTTCTGCCACACGCGCACCACGCAGGTGGCGACAAAGCCGCCGTCGTCCGTGCGCGCCGTGATGACTGCGTTGCCCGCGGCGACGGCGGTGACCTTGCCGCTGCTGTCCACGGTGGCGATGCTCTCGTTGCTACTGAACCAGGCGACGGCTGTGTTGTCGGGATCAAAGTAGTCAGAGTCGGAGGTCAGGGTGGCGGTCAAAGCAGCATCTTCGAGGGGGTCCAGTTCCAGAACGGACTTGTCCAGATGGATGCTCGCGACTTTGGTTGCGCGCACGGTGACGGGGCAGGCCGCGCTGACAGAGCTGTTGTCCGCGGAGGTCGCGGTAATGACCGCGCTGCCGGCGGCGTGCAGCGTGAGCGTTGCGGTGCCGTCGTGGTTGCCGACGACCGTGGCGACGGTTTCGTTGCTGCTCGTCCAGAGGATACCCGGATCCGTGGCGTCGCCCGGCGTGACGGTTGCGGTCAGGGTCTGCGTCCGCTTTTCGGTTTCACGGAAGAACACATCGATGGAGCTCTTTGAGAGCGTGATTTGCTCCACGGGCTTGGGCACGACCGTGACGTAACAGACGTCGGACTTACCGCCGTCCGCCGTGGTAACGATGATCTCCGCTTCGCCAACGCCGACCGCGGTGACAACGCCATCGGTGACGGAGGCGACGTGATTGTTGCTGCTTCTCCATGTGACGGATGTGTTCGCCGCCGTGGAAGGATCAATGACAGCAAGCAGAGGTTCAGAGACGTCGCCATCCTGCAGCACAAGGCGTCTGGGCGTGACGCTTACGCTCTTGACGGAGATCTCTTCTGCTGTGACGGTGCAGGCGGCGCTGACGCCGCTGCCGTCCTTGGCGGTTGCGGTGATGGTCGCTGTGCCGCTTGCGGCGACGGCGGTCACCACGCCGTTTGCGTCCACGGTGGCGACCGCTTCGTTGCTGCTCTTCCAGGTGACGGCGCGGTTGTTGACGTTCGCGGGGAGCATGGCGGGGATCAGCGTCGCGCTGGTGCCCTTCACCAGCGCCAGCTCGCTCTTGTTGAGTGTGACGCCGGTTGCCAGCACAATGACGTTGACCGTGCACTGTGCCGTCTGCCCATCCGCCGTAGCGGTGATGACGGACATGCCGCCGTCCGCGGCGGTGAGCGTCACAGCGCCGGTCTTGACATTGTTGGCGGTTTGGTATTGCGCGCCGCCCAGCGCGACCACGGCGCTGTTGCTGCTTGTCCAGACCACGTCGTTGGTGGTATCCGCGGGGGAGACGGTGAGCGTCAGCGTGGCAGCCGACGGGAATTCGGCAGATTTGCCGTCGGGGGTGTTGCGGTACAGCGTGAGGGTTTGCGAATCCAGCCGCAGGGATCCGACCTTGACCTCCGGCACTGTGACGGTGCAGGCAGCGACAACGGAACCGTTGTCCGCGGACGTTGCCGTGACCGTTGCCGTGCCGACCTTGAGGCCCTGAACGGTGACGGTGGAGGTGCCGTCGGCTGCGACCGTCGGCTCGCTGAGCGAAGCGACCTCGCCGTTGTCGATCGTCCAGACGATCGCCTTGTCCGTCGCGTGGCTCGGTCCGAGCTTCGCGGAGATGGTTCCGGTTTCGCTGACCTTGACGCGGACGTTCTGCGGCAGGGCATCAAATTTCTTGACCTGATAATCCGTGACCGTGACGGCGCAGGCCGCCTTGACGCCGCCGCAGATGACCGTGATGGTCGCGCTGCCCTCACTGACGGCGGTGACCTTGCCGTCGGAGTCCACAATGGCGACGGTTTCGTTGCTGCTGACCCAGTTCAGCGCATCGGTGGAGGCCGCGGGCTCGACCGTCGCGGTGAGCGCTGCCTGACTGACGGCGCCTGCCTTGTTCAGCGAAAGCTCCAATTCCTTGGGAATCGCGATCGAGATGCCGCCCAGCTCCACGGTGACCTTGCACTGCGCCGTGACAAGAGCACCGTCCGCGCCGTGGGAGCTGGCGACGAGGATGATCGCCTCGCCGCCGCTGACAGCGGTGACCTTGCCGTTCTGATCGACGGCGGCGATCTCCGGAGCGAGACTGGTCCAGGTCATGTCCTGATCGGTGGCGTTCACCGGGTCAAGGGAGACGGAGAGCTGACCGTATTTTGCGGTGGGAAGGGATGGATCGATGCGGAGCGTGAGCGCCGCGGGGGCGATGGTAAGACCGGCAACGTCGACCTCCTGAACCGTGACAACGCAGGACGCGGCCTCGCCGCTATCCTCGCTGACGGCGGTGATGGTGGCGGTCCCCTTGCTGACAGCGGAAACCAGACCGGTCGGGCTGACGGTTGCAACTGTGGTATCACTGCTGGCCCAGGAGACGCGCGGATCGGAAGCGTCCTCCGGATATACGGCGGCGGTCAGCTGCTTGCTTTCGCTGACAGGATTGGTCAGATACAGCGTAAAATCGCCCGTATTCAGCGTGACGCCGGAGACCGGAGTGGAAACCGTGATCGCATAGGTGTCGATGATCGTGTCATATCTGGCGGAGGCGGCGGTGACAGTCGCCGTCCCGGCAGACAGGGCGGTGACGGTCACGTTGCTTCCCGCGCCGCTGCTCAGCGAGAGCACGTCGGAGTCGGATACACGCCAGATCAGGTTTTGATTGGCGTCCTCGGGAGCGACAGACGCGGAGAGCGTCAGCGTCCCGCCGGGGATCAGGGCGGTGCGCCCGTCCTCGGTGGTGATGGTGACGTCCGTCACCCGGGGCCGGACCTGCACGGTGCAGGAGTCCGAGAGATGCTTCAGATCCTTGAGCCCGACCGTGGTTGCGGTGATGTCGGCGCTGCCTTTGCCGACGGCGGTGAGCGTACCGTCAGGCTCCACGGTGGCAACGGCCTCGTTGCTGCTGCTCCAGATCACATCGGGGAGCGCGCCCGTCGGCTCGACCAAGGAGCTCAGCGAGCAGATGTCACCGGCGTCAAGCGTCGGCAGGGAGTCGACCGGCTCATCTTGAAACAGGATCGTGACGGATGCCACGTCATCGGTGGGGATGGTGTTGACCTCAACACCATCGATTTCGCTGAGCGAGGCGATGGAGATCGGAGAGCTGCCGGCCAGGTTCAAATTACCGGGAACGTTGATTTCCGCGTGACCGACGTCGTTGAATGCGCTGGCGTCGATCCACACGGTGGTGTCCGGAAGCGTAAAGGGATCTGTTTTTGCGGGCGGATAGTACTTCAGCTGTATCGTACCGTCGCTGTTGCGTCGGAACAGAACGCCGTCAATGGCGAGAAATTCCGAGTTGCCGGCTTCGACTTCATAGGCCGCGAGATTGGGGCAAACTGAGAGCGGATTGCTGTCCGAACTGCTTAAATAAACAACGCTGGCGCCGATGCAGACCGTTGTGACCTTGTCGAGGTACGGCGGAATGGTTTCCAGAATATCGTCAAAGCAGCTGCTAAAATACGGATCCTCATAAATCCACAGGCAGTACGTCCCGCCGGATGTGGGATCCAACGCAAAGGAATTGTCTTTTCCCACAATGCGGACAAGCTCACCCTCCTGTGGGTATGGGTCATCGTCTGCCCGCACGGGTACCGGCAGCAGAGAGGTCAGCAATACGCAGACCAACAACAGAGAAGCCACTCTTTTCTTCAACATCGGACATTCCTCCCGGATCAAAAGCGCGGCGCGCTTTTGGATTCTCTTTATTTATATTTTCTATCGGCAGGCGGGAGGAAAAAATTAGAGAACCAAAGGCCTGAAAAACAGCAGGCGCCGTACCAGGCGCCTGCTGCGAGGGGATTCGGTTTTTACAAGTCAAACGACCTGACGCCCGTCTGACCAGACCGCGTGGATCGCGCTCTTGTCCATGAGGTAAATGCTGCGCTCGAAGCGCTCGCGGAGCGTCAGCTCCCGCACCGGCTCGGTGAGCACACCGTCGTCCACGACGATGGCGTGGAGCGGCTGCCCCTTGGCAAAGCCGCCGTCCGCACCGAAGTAGCGGTGCCCCGCGGTGGAGCCGAGGTAGTACGCCTCATCCACGGTGAGAAATTCCGCCTCGCCGTCGGTCTGCATGTGCAAAATTTTGGACGCGCGGATGCTCATGGTGATGACGCGGTTCATGGCGAGGATCGCGCCCCCGGCGATGTCGCTGCCAAGCGTCACCCACACGCCCTCGCGGAGCATGGTGCGGATGGGCGCGACGCCGGAGCAGATGTTGATGTTGCTGCCCGCGCAGTGGGCGACCACCACGTTGTGGCGCAGCAGTGCCTCGCGCTCGCGTTCGTCGGAGTGGACGCAGTGCGCCATGACCGTGTGATCTTTCCAGAGCCCGTACTTGGCGTAGGTCTCCCAATACTGGTCGCAGTCCGGGTGCAGCTCCTTGACGAAGGCGATCTCCCCGCCGTTTTCGGAGAGGTGGGACTGGACGTACAGCCCGCGCTCCTCGCTCAGCTTGCCGAGCCATGCCATCAGTTCGTTGGTGCACGACGGCGTGAAGCGCGGCGTGAGAATGGGCTTGATGTGCGCAAAGCGCTTGCACTCGTCCAGCCAGCGCAGCGTTTCGCGCACGCTCTCCTCGGTGGTCTCTTGGAGCGTCGCGCCGCCGTTGCGGTCCATGTTCACCTTGCCGACGTAGCCGGTCACGCCCGCGCGCTCCAGCTCCTCCATGAGAATGAGCGTCGCGTCCGTGTGCAGCGACGAGAACATGCACACCCGCGTCGTGCCGCCGGTGATGAGGTCGCGCGCTAAGCGGCGGTAGGTGCGGCGGGCATAATCGTTATCCGCGAAGCGCGCCTCGGTCTTGAACGTGTAGGTGTTGAGCCACTCCATCAGAGGAAGATCCATGCCCATGCCAAGCATAGGGTACTGCGGCGCGTGGAGATGCATATCCACGAAGGACGGCATCAGCAGCTTGTCGCCGTAGTCGATGTATTCCGCGTCCGCGTGCTTCGGCGCGGCGGGGAGCACGTCAGTCAGATTCCCCGAATCGTCCAGCACCAGCGCGCCGTGCGGCAGCGTGACCAGCTCGCCCAGCTTGGGGGAGCAGACGATATTTCCTTGTAAAATTTTCACAAAAATCAACTCGTTTCATAAAAATGCATCGTCATAGTAGCACAAAACAGGGCGAATTGCAAGCGCACATATTTCGGCGGCGGGATGCATAGGTTTGTCCGAGAAACCGATCCCGGAGGTGCCCTATGAAAAGACGGCTTTGGCGCCGCGCACTGCGCGGCGGCGTATCCCTTGCGCTGGCGCTCACGACGCTGTGGGCGGTGGCGGCCGCCGCCCCGGCGGAGACCTTGGACGAGGCGGCGCGCTCGTTCGGCGGCAGTGCGCTGCCGCTGGCCATCGTGCGCTTTGAGCGCGGCGCGTTTTTCTCCGACACATCGCTGTCGCCGGGAGCGCTGGCCGTGCTGCGGAGCGTTCCGCTGCTGCTTGCCGTCCGCGAGGAGGCCGCTCCTGTTCGGAGCAATGATGAGGCCGAGGAAACCACACCCACGCCGGTGCGGGACGACTCGGATTCCCATGCGGATGATGCATTGAATGAACCGCTGCCGGAGCTTACCGTGCGCGACAACGGCGTGCCGTCCACCACGCTGCGCCCCACCGATCCGTCGGGCTTTCTGGTGAAGGGCAGCGTCTACGTCCACAACACCTCCGCCGCGCCGCTGACGCAGAGCGACCTGGAGGGCGGCTTTTCCGCCGCGCTGACGGACGACGCGCCGCAGGTGCTGATCGTCCACACCCACGGCTGCGAGGCGTACACGATGCCTGCGGGGGAGGAGTACGAAGCCTCCGACGACCACCGCACGTTGAATGAGAGTATGAACGTGGTGCGCGTCGGCGATGAGATCGCGCGCGTGCTGGAGGACGCGGGCATCGGCGTGCTGCACGACCGCACGCTCCACGACTATCCCAGCTACTCCGGCGCGTACAACCGCTCACTGGAGACGGTGGAGCGCTATCGCGCGGAGCATCCGTCCATTGTCTACATCTTCGACGTACACCGCGACGCCGTGGCGGACGCGCAGGGCAACCAGTATAAGCTGCTGTGCGCCGAGGAGCCGAACGCCGCGCAGTTGGAGTTCGTCATCGGCTCCAACGGCGGCGGGTTGAGCCACGACAACTGGCGCGACAACCTGCGTCTTGCCTGCGCGGTGCAGGAGACGCTGCTGACTGACTATCCCACGCTGATGCGGCCCATCATCGTGCGCAACTCCCGGTACAATCAGCAGGTGACCACTGGCTCGCTGCTCATCGAGGTGGGGACGGCGGGCAACTCGCTGGCGGAGGCTTTGAGCGCGGCGCGGCTGTTCGCGCAGGGCTTCGCGGAGACGGTAAAGGGGTAAGAAAAAGGAAGGCATTCGCCTTCCTTTTTCATGTACTCATTTCATCAGTTCCGCGATCATGTCGGTGTACGCGCCGGGGTCGTCGAGCGGGAGGCCCGCGATCAGCAGCGCCTGATTGTAGAGGATCTTCGCGTACAGCTCCGCCT
>CAMJGU010000048.1 GCA_946405325.1 uncultured Clostridia bacterium
CGGCAAGATCTGGCGCAACGCCGACTATCCGCGCTACTTCGCGAAGCTGGACGAGATGCGGGAGCAGTACGACGAGCGCATCACGCTCCGCGCGGGGCTGGAATTCGGCGTGCAGAAGCACACGATCCCCCAGTTCAACGCGCTTTTCGAGCGCTGGCGCGAAAAATTGGACTTCGTGCTGCTCAGCGTTCATCAGGTGGACGATCTGGAGTTCTATCCGCCGGAGTTTCAGGCGACCTGCTCGCAGGAGGAGTACAACCGCCGCTATTTTGAGGAGCTGCTGACCGTCGCCCGGGATTTCGACCACTACAATGTCCTCGCCCATCTGGATGTGATGCGGCGCTACGACCCGGCGGGGGAGTATCCCTTCACGCCGGTGCGTGACCTCGTCGCGGAGATTTTGCGCACCGCCATTCAAAAGGGTAAGGGCATCGAGCTCAACACGGGCAGCTGGCGCTACCAGCTGAAAGACATCCAGCCCTGTCGGGAGATCTGGCGGCTCTACCGTGACCTGGGCGGCGAGATCGTCACCATCGGCAGCGACGGGCATCGGCCCGAGCGCGTCGGCGGCAACTTCGACGAGGCGCGCGCGATCCTGCGCGACGAGCTGGGCGTCCGCTTTTTCTGCACCTTTGAGCATATGACGCCCGCGTTTCATACGATCTAACACGCTTCGGGAGCCGCGCAAAGCGGCTCCCGAAAAAAATGTCAAATCCACTCTTGACAGCCGAGGCTAACAAGTTTATACTTTCCGTTAGCAAAACCTAACATTCGGCGCTTTCTTTTTTTTGACCGGGCGTTAGCGGATGCTAATTACAGAAAAAGGAATGGTCCCAATGATGCCTCTGGTATTGGCAAACGCGGGGGAAGAGAACATTGTCCGCAAGATCGGCGGCTCGCCGGAGGTGCGCCAGCACTTGGCGGACCTCGGCTTCAACGTCGGCGCGGGCGTCACGGTCGTGAGCGCCATGGGCGGCAACGTGATCGTGAAGATCAAGGAGTCCCGGGTGGCGATCAGCCGGGAAATGGCGCAAAAGATCATGGTTTGATGAAAAAGGAGGAAGAACGATGACGACATTGAAAGAAGCGAAGATCGGCAGCACCTGCACGGTGGTAAAGCTCCACGGCGAGGGAGCGATCAAGCGCCGCATCATGGACATGGGTATCACCAAGGGCGTGGAAATCTACGTCCGCAAGGTGGCACCGCTGGGCGATCCCGTTGAGGTCACGGTGCGCGGCTACGAGCTCAGCCTGCGCAAGGCGGACGCCGAGATGATCGAGGTCACTTTTTCCTGAGTTCCTTTTTCTTGAAAGAAAAAGGAACCAAAAAGAACTTTACTGCGCCGCGGGCTTTTCTTTTTGTACGATGGTTAGCGGCGGCTAATAAAGAAGGGAGAACAAAACGATGGACCTGAAAATTGCCCTTGCGGGCAACCCCAACAGCGGCAAGACCACGCTGTTCAACGCGCTCACCGGCTCCAACCAGTTCGTCGGCAACTGGCCCGGCGTCACGGTGGAGAAAAAGGAGGGCAAGCTCAAAAAGCACGACGGCGTCACCATCACCGACCTGCCGGGCATCTACTCGCTGTCCCCGTACACGCTCGAGGAGGTCGTGGCGCGCAACTATCTGCTGGAGGAGCGCCCCGACGCGATCCTGAACATCGTGGACGGCACGAACTTAGAGCGTAACCTGTACTTAACGACCCAGCTCACGGAGCTGGGCATCCCCGTGGTCATCGCCATCAACATGATGGACGTGGTGCGCAAGAACGGAGACACCATCAACATCGGCGAGCTGAGCCGCAAGCTGGGCTGCCGGATCGTGGAGATCTCCGCCCTCAAGGGCGACGGCGTCGCCGAGGCGGCGGAGGCTGCGGTGGAGGCCGCAAAGAACGGCAAGACCGTGCCGATGCACACCTTCTCCGGCCCGGTGGAGCACGCGCTGGCGCACATCGAGGAGGCGGCGATCCACGACCTGCCGGAGGAGCGGCAGCGCTGGTACGCCATCAAGATCTTCGAGCACGACGACAAGGTGCTGGAAAAGCTGAACATTCCGGCGGACACGCTGGAGCACATCAACAAGGATATCGCCGCGGCGGAGGCGGAGCTGGACGACGACGCGGAGAGCATCATCACCAACGAGCGCTATCTCTACATCGCGGATATCCTCAAGGGCATCTACAAGAAAAAAGGCGCGGGCGAGCTGAGCGCCTCGGACAAGATCGACCGTATCGTCACCAACCGTTGGTTGGGCCTGCCGATCTTCGCGGTCGTGATGTTCCTCATCTACTACATCGCCATGGTCACCGTCGGCGCGAACGCCACGGACTGGGCGAACGACGGCCTCTTCGGCGACGGCTGGCACCTGTTCGGCATCGGCTCTGCCGAGGCGGAGGAGGCGGGCGAGGAGTACACCGCCGCGATGCAGGCGGTCGACGCCTTCGTGGGCTTTGACGAGGAGGCGGACGTCGAGGAACTGCGCGCCTTTGTTCCCGCCGAGACAGAGGTTTCCTATACCGTCGAGGATGAGGAGACCCTGGAGGAATCCGAGATCGTCGTCTACTACGACGCCATCCCGTCCAACGCGGACGAGGAGGAGACCAACGCCATGACCTATCTGGAGGCGGTGGAGTACTTCGCCGAGAACGGCTTTGCCGAGCCCGACCCCGCCGACTACGGCGTGTGGGTGCCCGGCATCCCCGTGATCATCGAGGGCGCACTGGACGCCGTCGGCTGCGCCGACTGGCTCAAGGGTCTGATCCTCGACGGCATTGTCGCGGGCGTCGGCGCGGTGCTGGGCTTTGTGCCGCAGATGCTGGTGCTGTTCTTCCTGCTGGCATTCGTGGAGGCGAGCGGCTACATGGCGCGTGTCGCCTTCGTGCTCGACCGTATCTTCCGCCGCTTCGGCCTTTCCGGCAAGAGCTTTATCCCCATTCTGGTGGGCACCGGCTGCGGCATTCCGGGCATCATGGCCTCGCGCACGATCGAAAACGAGCGTGACCGGCGCATGACCATCATGACCACCACGTTTATCCCCTGCGGCGCCAAGACGCCGTTCATCGCGATGATCGCCGCCTCGCTCTTTGCCGAGCACCGCGCGCTGATCGCCGTGGGCGCGTACTTCATCGGCATGGCGGCGATCGTCTGCTCCGGCATCATTCTGAAGAAGACGAAGCCCTTCGCGGGCGACCCCGCGCCGTTCGTCATGGAGCTGCCGGCGTACCACTGGCCGACGCTTTCCAACGTGCTGCGCAGCATGTGGGAGCGCGGCTGGAGCTTCATCAAGAAGGCGGGCACCGTGATCCTGCTCTCCACCATCGTGGTGTGGTTCCTCAGCTTCTTCGGCACCGTGGACGGCACGTTCCGGATGCTTGAGGAGGATGAGATCGGCAGCAGCATCCTCGCCGCCATCGGCGGCGCGATCGCGTGGCTCTTCGCGCCGCTCGGCTGGGGCAACTGGCAGGCGACCGTCGCCTCCATCACCGGCCTTGTCGCCAAGGAGAACATCGTCGGCACGATGGGCATCCTCTACGGCGGCGGAGAGGGCAGCGTCTACGCGGAGCTGGCGCGCCAGTTCACGTCGGCGTCCGGCATGAGCTTCCTCATCTTCAACCTGCTCTGCGCCCCGTGCTTCGCCGCCATCGGCGCGATCAAGCGCGAGATGAACAACCGCAGATGGACCTGGGCGGCGATCGGCTACGAGTGCGGCTTCGCCTATGTGGTGTCCTTCGTGGTCTATCAGCTCGGCAGCGTGTTCGCGGGCAGCGGCAGCGTCCTCGGCACGATCCTCGCGGCGGCTGTGATCGTCTGCTTCGTCTGGCTGCTGCTGCGCCCCTATCAGGAATCCACCAAGCTCACCCGCAACGTCAAGGTTTCGTAAAAAGGAGTTGATCGTATGATCGCATGGCTCGCTGCCAATCTCGGCACGATCCTCGTGCTGTGCGTCCTGCTCGCCATCGTCGCCGCCGTTGTGTTTTCGATGCGGCGCGACCGGAAGCTGGGCAAAAGCAGCTGCGGCGGCAATTGCAGCGCCTGCGGCGGGCATTGCGCCGGCTGCGCGGGAGGCTGCCATGGTTAAAACGACGCTTACCATCGACGGCATGATGTGCTCGATGTGCGAGAGCCACGTCAACGACGCGGTGCGCGGCGCGATGCGCGTGAAAAAGGTCACGTCCTCGCACAAAAAGGGCGTGACGGAGATCCTCTCCGACGATACCCCGAGTGAGGAAACACTCCGCGCCGCCATTGAGGCGACGGGCTACCGCGTGCTGTCGTACGCATCCGTACCCTATGAAAAGCATGGCCTTTTTGGCAGAAAGTGACAAACGGCTCCGCGTAAGCGGAGCCGTTTCTCTGCCAAAAGCACATAGGAAACCAATGGGATTTGTGGTAAAATAAGCGGCGGTTAAAAACATAGCAAGGAGCGCTGTCATGGCTGATTATATCATTGCGACGTCCTCCACCTCTGACCTCCCGCGCACGTGGCTGGACGAGCATCACATTCCCTTCATCGCCTACAACTACACGGTCAACGACGAGCCGCGGGAGGACGACTGCCGCGAGGAGAGCCGCGCCGCGGTCTACGCCGGTATGCGCGGCGGCGATCTGCTCAAGACCTCGATGATCAACGAGTACGCCTACTACGATTTCTTCAAGGGCCTGCTGGACACCGGCAAGGACGTGATCTTCCTCGATATGTCGGAGAAGATGTCCGCGTCGTTCCGCAACTGCAAGCTTGCCTGCGAGATGATCGAAAAGGAGTACCCCGACCGCAAGCTGTACTTCATGGACACCCGCTGCATCTCCGGCGGCCTCGGCCTTCTGGTGATGGACATGGTGCGCATGATGGAATCGGGCAAGAGCTGGGACGAGGTCATCGCCTGGGGCGAGGAGCACAAGCTCAAGATCGCCCACCGCTTCACCGTGGACGATCTCAAGTACCTCAAGATGGGCGGCCGCGTGTCCAACGCCTCGGCACTGGTGGGCTCGCTGCTCAGCATCAAGCCGGTGCTGTACGTTCCGGACGCGGGCACGCTGGACGTGGTGAAGAAGGCGCGCGGCCGCAAGGCGGCGTTGGAGGCGATCCGCGACGGCATCCTCCACGACCTCTCCAAGGTGGACGCCGCGGGCACGGAGTTCAACATTCTCCACGCCGACTGCCGCAAGGACGCCGAGTATATCCGCGACGAGGTGAAAAAGGCGTACCCGCAGGTGGGCGAAATTCGTATCAGCTCGCTGGGCGTGGTCATCGGCGCGCACTGCGGTCCGGGTCTGCTCGCGGTATTCTACCTCTGCGGCGGACGCTGCCCCGACTGAGAATAAGAAGAAACCCCTTCCGCTGACGCGGAAGGGGTTTTCCTATCCAAATACTCAGAACGCAAACTTGGTGATGGAGATCTCCTGGAAGCTGCGCTCGATGGCCTCGCCGAAGACCTGCGCGGTGGTCAGGTACTTGATGCGGGCACGGGCAGCCTCGGGGTGCGCGGGGATCGTGTCGAGCAGCGCCAGTTCGTCGATCTTGCTCTTTTCCAGCAGGTCGATGGCGGGCGCGGAGAGCACGCCGTGGGTCGCACAGGCGTAGACGCGGTTCGCGCCGCCGATCTCCACCAGCGTCTTGGCGGCCTTGACGACGGTCTCGGCGGTGTCCACGATGTCGGCAAAGAGGATGCAGTCCTTACCCGCCACCTCGCCGATGACGTGACGCACCTCGCCGGAGCCGGGAGCCTCCTCACGCTTGTCCACGATGGCAAGGCCGGCGTCCAGGGTCTCGGCAAACTTGCGCGCGCGGGCGATGGGGCCGACGTCCGGGGAGACGACCACCATGTCATGCAGCGCGGAGCCGAACTTCTTGGCGTAGTAGTCCGCAAACAGCGGATAGCTAAGCAGGTTGTCCGCCGGAATGTCAAAGAAGCCCTGGATCTGAGAGGCGTGGAGATCCATCGTCAGGATACGGTCGGCACCGGCGGCGACGATCATGTTCGCCACCAGCTTCGCGCTGATGGGGTCGCGGGACTTGGTCTTGCGATCCTGACGCGCGTAGCCGAAGTAGGGGATGACCGCCGTGATGCGCCCGGCAGAGGCGCGGCGGCAGGCGTCGATCATCACCAGCAGCTCCATCAGATTGTCGTTGACGGGCTTGCAGATCGACTGGACCAGGAACACGTCGCTGCCGCGCACCGTCTCGTAGAAGGAGCAGGAGACTTCGCCGTCGGCAAAGCCCTTCACCTCGTTGTCGCCGATGCGGATGCCGATGGCCTTGCAGATGCTCTCTGCCAGCGGCCGGTTCGCGTTTCCTGTGAATACCTTGATGCTGCGTTCATGAGAAACCATGGCAATAGTCCTTTCTATGTCTCGGGTTGATGCTCATACATAAAATACTATATCATAAGATTCGGCGAATGGAAAGAGCGGTTTTTACGAATTTTTAACAAAAGAGGGCTTCGGATCGTCCGAAGCCCTCTTTGCGATGGCTTTATTCCTTGACGTAGCTGACGTGGAGCAGGCGGTGCGCCTTTTCCTCGCCCATTTCCTCAAGCATCTGCATGACCACGGGGTTGCGCTCGGCGCGCTTGAACGGCGCGGAGTGGTCGGCGCGCGCGAGGCCGTCGCGGCGCTCCTGCTTGGTGATGCGCAGGCTCTGGGGCTGTCCGCCGCCGCCGACGCAGCCGCCCTGGCAGGTCATGACCTCGATGAGGTGGTAGAACGCCTTGCCCTCGTCGATGTCGCGCAGCAGCTTGCGGGCGTTGCC
>CAMJGU010000049.1 GCA_946405325.1 uncultured Clostridia bacterium
CGGTGCGGATCTCCTCGAGGCGCTTCTTGCCGGCGATGATGTACATGGTGAGCTCCTTATAGTATTTGAGGTTGAGCTCATACATCTGGTCGAACATCGCGATGTCCTTGAGCAGCGTGACCTGGTGATTTTCCAGCTCCTTGGTGATGCGCTCGACGCTGGACTCCGCCTTGCTGTACTGCTCCTTCATCAGCGCGAGCTTATCCTTTTGCTTCTGGAAGATGCCCGCGAGGCCCTTCTTCTCCTCCTTGCCGAAGCCCTTGACCTCCAGCACCAGCTTGGAGAGCGTGTCGCCCACCTCGCCGAGGTCCTTGTTGCGGACGGACGCGAGCGCGTTCTCGGAGAAGGACGCGACGCTCTTCTGCGCCGCCGCGCCGTAGTTGAGCACGAGATTGGAGTCGGTGATGTCGATCTTCTTGGAGAAGTCCTCCACCGCCTTCTTTTCCTCGTCGGTGAGCAGGTCCTCGTCCAGCTGCACCGGCTCGACCTCCTTCTTCTCCGGCTCGGCGGCGGGCGTGGCGGGGGTGGGTACGCCGTCCAGCGTGAGCTCGGGCATTGCCGCGGCGGTGGCGGTGGGTTCCAAGGTCAGCTCGGGAATGTTGTTGTCAGCCATGATCGTATCCTCCTATGTGTTCAATCCATTATAATTCCAGTTTGATGTCGCCCATGCCCGCGACGGCGCTGCCGCCGGAGGCGTCGTCCACATTGTCGTTCACCGTGTCGTGCAGCTCGTCGGTGACTAAGCCCTCGCGCTGCATCAGGTTCTCGAGCACCGTGATGTCCGTGGAGATGTCCATCGCCTCCGCGCCGAAGAGCGCGTCGAGCTGCTTTTCAAACGCCGCCACGATGGTGCCCATCATGTTTTCGACCTTCTGCATCGTGCCGGCGATGTTCTCGCCGCTGACGCCCTGCGCGCCCATGCGGTCGTAGGCGTTGAGGATCTTCAGCGTCGTGGGCAGGTAGTAGTCCATGAAGCGGCTGATCTGGGGAAGGCGCGAGGGATCCGCCTTGACCTGCGCAAAGATCTTGCCGCAGATGTCCTCCAGCCGGTCGATGTCGGCGCTGATGGTTTCGTCCTGAATGGACGCGTTGAGCCGCTTCATCTCCGCGACGGCGAGGCTGCCGTCCTTGATCATCTTATCCAGCGCCTCGTTGCCGGTGGGCTTTTCCTCCTTCGGCTTTTCGGCGACCTGCTCCTCCACGTCAGGGCAGACGCTCCGCATGATGCCGAACACGATCAGCGACACCACCGTGAGCATGATGAAATGTCCCGTCTTGTAGAGCGGGAACAGCGCGGCGTACAGCAGCCACGTCCCGCCGACGGCATAATAGGGTACGACTGATTTTCGTTTGACGGTCGCCATCGCGCTCGCCTCCTGTTTATAGGTAAGAATATTATATCCCCCCTGTGTGCCGCGGTCAAGGAGAAAAACGCCCCGCGTTACGCGGGGCGCTCGGGCGTCGGGATGCCATATTGAAACGTGGTGGGGTCGCGGAACAGCGGGATCTGCGGCGGGCGATAGGTGAAATACACAAACGCGAACAGCGCCGCCCAGAGCAGCAAAAAGCCCGCGATCTGCCACGCCGCGCCGCGGAGCGCGAAGGCGCTGAGCAGGCGGTAGCTGAGCAGATACATCGCCGCGTCCGCGAGGTAGAAGATCACGATGTTCAGCCAGCTCGGCGGCGCGCCGAACATCCCCGCCGTCGTGTAGTGCAGCAGCGGGATCAGCAGCATGCCGCACAGTCCCGCCGCCGCCTTGACCGCGAAGAAGTTGCGGTACGGCTCGGCGAACACCGGATATTCCGCGACGGTGAACACAAAATACGGGAGAAAGAGCAGCTTGATATGCTCCCAGGTCGAGTCGTTGACGCCCGCGAACGCCGCGACAAAGCGGTTGCCGCCCGACCAGTCGTAGACGTAGTGCAGCAGCACCCCCATTGCACCGACGACCAAAAAGCCAAGGATCTCCCAGCCGCGCAGATGTTTCCGTACCGTCATATCGCCGCTCCTTTGCTTTCATTGTCGGATAGTTTATGCGGCGCGATGACGGCTTATGCAAAAAAGAGCCGCGGCGCGGCTCTTTTTTGACGATACGATCACATTTCCGGCCCAGCGTACCGCGGCACCACCACGCCCGACGGCGCGTCCGCCGTCAGGGTGAAGCGATTGGTGCTCAAGCGGTGCACCTGCTCCGCGGGATACTGCTCCAAAAATGTCTCCACAGTGCCCACCGGGCGCAGGCCGAACTCGCCGTGGCGATAGTGCATCGGCACGACGACGCGGGGCTTCGCCGCGTCCGCGACGCGCTTCGCCGTCGCGGCGTCGATGGTGTAGTAACCGCCCACGGGGATCAGCAGCACGTCCGCGCCCGAAATGGCGGCAAGCTGTTCCTCCGTCGGGTAGTGGCCGAGGTCGCCGCAGTGGACGACGGTCATGCCCTCGGCGCGCAGGATGTGCATGAGGTTGTTACCCCGCAGCGCGCCGCCCTGTTCATCGTGGAACGTGGCGACGGTCTCCACCGTGAACGGGCTCTTCCTGCCGTCCGTCAGCGCCACGCCCTCGACATAGTTGTGGTCGGCGTGACCGTGGGAGCAGAGCGCTTCATTCCCGTGGGTGTGCAGGGGCGGATAGGTGTCCATCTTGTAGGGGTCGAACACGACGCGGTAGCCGTCGCTCTCCAGCGCAAAGCAGGCGTGTCCCAGCCAAATGATCTCCATGAGCGTTCCTCCGTTTTATTCCTGTTTTTCCTCCGTCGTCTCCGCCGGAGCGTTTTTCTTTTTGCGGGCAAAGAGCTTTCTTCCGCCCGCCTTGCGGCGGATCAGCTTCACGATCAGCACCACCGCCGCCGCGACGAGCACGAGCGTCAGCCAGCTGTACGCCAGCAGCTCGGCGGCATCCTCCAGGAAATCGCCGAAGTCGCGCAGGCCCTCGCGGAAGGCGTTCCGGATGCGCTGGCCGAAGGTCAGCGGCGCGTTGTCCTGCTCCGTGACCTTGTAGACCTCGTTGAGCGTGACGTAGATGGTGGAATAGTCGATCAGCGCGTCGTAGTGCCGCAGCTCGCCGGAGAGGGATTCGATCTGATACTCGGTGTCGGAAATCGCGCTCTCGAGCGTGATGATGTCCTCCATCGCCTCCGCGCGGCTGAGCAGCTCCTGCAAACGGTCGAGCTTGATCTTCGCGGTTTCGAGGCGGGACTCCATATCGTAGTAGCGCTCGCTGACGTTCTCGGCGCTCTGGGTCTGGTAGCGCACGCGGCACAGCTCGCCGATCTGGTGCAGAAACGTATCAAACTGCGCGGCGGGCACGCGGACGGTGTAGCTGGCGCTGCGGTAGCCGGAGGAATAGTTGTTGCTGCTCTGCTCCTCAAAGTAGCCGCCGAGCTGATTGGTCAGCGTGACGATGTCGCTCTGCGCCTTTTCGTACTCGGTGGTCTCCAGCTCCAGATTGGCGCGGTAGATCATCTTGACGCTCTCGGGGATGTTGGCGCGGGTGCTGTTCGCCGTGCCGCCGTCGCTTGCCGTCGTTTTCGATTCCATGGGCATCTCGGCGTCCCAGTATGCCTCCTCCATCGCCTCGGGCGCCGCCATGCCGTTGGTGGCGCCGTAAAACGCCGTGCTGCCGCTGGCGGCATTCCGGGGCGCGCTGCCGCCGCAGGCGGTCAGGCCGAGGATCAGCACAAGGGTCAACAAAATCGCAATACTTCTCTTCTTCATCTCATCCACCTCAAATCTCATATTTTGGGGTTGCTGACAGATTAGACGGGGATCGCGGAAAAAAGTTCCCTCGTTACTCCAATTCGTCCAGCGTCATGGAGAAGCTGTCGAGACAGTGGGCGAGAAAGTAGTCCAGCTCCGGCAGGCGCATGTCCGCGAGCGCGCGGTAGGTCTGCTCCGCGGCGCGCTTGAACTCGTGGTTGCCCGCTTTCAATTCCTCGATGCACTTGATGTACGCCGACAGCTTGTCCGCCGCCTTAACCAAACGGCGAATGTCCTCGTCCTGTTCATAGAGCACGGGGCGGTAGGTGTCGCGCAGCGCCTCCGGCAGGAGCGAGAGCAGCTTGTCCGCGGCGACGCGCTCCACCTTTTTATAGCTGTTCTTGATCTCGGGGTTATAGTACTTGATCGGCGTCGGCATGTCGCCGGTGATGATCTCCGTCGCGTCGTGGTAGAGCGCGTAGACCGCCACCTGCCCCGCATCGATGTTGCCGCCGAAGACCTCGTTGCGGATCACCGCCAGCGCGTGCGCCAGCACCGCCACCATGTGGCTGTGCTCCTGCACGTTCTCGGAAAAGCTGTTGCGCATCAGCGCCCAGCGCGGGATGTAGCGCATGCGGCTGATGTAGGCGAAAAAATGACTCTTCATCGTGTCTCCTCCAACGCGCCGTACAGCCGCTCCCCGTCGTGACGGAGAATGCGCACGGCGCGCACTTCGTTCTGTAAGCCCCGCTCCTCCACGAAAACCTCCGTGTAGTTGGGCGCATGGCCCGCGCTGCCCTCGGTCTCCGCGCCCTCAAAGAGGACGGAGAGCGTTTTGCCCACGCAGCGGTCGAGGTAGGCCTTCTTCATCGCGCGGGCGACCTCGGCGGCTCGTGCGGCGCGTTCTTCCTTGACGTGCTTTTCCACCTGCGCCATCTCCGCCGCCTTGGTGCCGGGGCGGATGGAATAGGGGAAGATGTGCATGTCGGCAAAGGCGCACCGCCCGATAAACGCGAGCGTCTCGGCAAACTCCGCCTCCGTCTCCTCCGGAAAGCCGGTGATGAGATCGGTGGTGATGGCGGGGTCATCGAAATACTCCCGCAGCAGCGCGCAGGATTCGAGATACCGCGCGGTGTCGTAGCGGCGGTTCATGCGTCGGAGCGTCGCGTCGCAGCCCGATTGGAGCGAGAGGTGGAAGTGCGGGCAGAGGTTATTGAGCTCCGCCGCGCGCTCGCAGAACTCCCGCGTGACGGTGCGCGGCTCCAGCGAGCCGAGGCGCACGCGCATGGTCGGCGCGGCGCGGCACACCAACTCGACGAGGTCGACGAGTCCCAAGTCCCCCGGCAGATCTCGGCCGTAGGACGAGATCTCGATGCCGGTGAGCACGATCTCGCGGTAGCCCTCCTCGGCGAGCTTCTTCACCTGTGCTTCCGCCTCCGCCATGGGGAGCGAGCGCACCGGGCCGCGGGCGAAGGGAATGATGCAGTACGTGCAGAAATTCACGCAGCCGTCCTCCACCTTGAGCATCGCGCGGGTGCGTGCCGCCATGCCCCCGGCGGGGAGGATTTCAAAGTCGCGGCGGTGCAGCGCGTCGTCCAGATGGACAATGCGCGTCTTTTCCGCCGCCGCGCGCTCCACCAGATCGAGGAATCCGCCGCGGTCGTTGGTGCCGGCCAGCACGTCCACCGCCAGCGCCTTCACGTCGTCAGGGTGTGTCTGGGCATAGCAGCCGCAGGCGGCGATGACCGCCGCCGGATTGCGCGTCCTGGCGCGGCGGAGCATCTGGCGGGACTTTTTGTCGCTGATGGCGGTCACGGAGCAGGTGTTGACGATGTAGGCGTCCGCCTCGTCCTCAAAGTCGACGAGACTGTGGCCGCGGCGCAGCAACTCCTGCTCAATGGCTTGCGTCTCATATTGGTTCACCTTGCAGCCCAAGGTGCAGATGGCGATTCGCATAGGGCTTTCCTCTTGCTTTTGATTGGTAGATTTTATATAATTGTACCGTTGTTTTGCCGAAGATGCAAGCACAAAAGAAAGGAACGCACCATGCTCGATCAGAAAACCGACTATACCGAGGGCCTGCGGCTCTTTTATCTGAAGAAATACGACGAGGCGCTGCCCCTGCTGCTGCGCGCCGCCGAGGCGGGCGACGTCAAGTCCCGGCACTTCGTCGCCATGCTCTACGAAAACGGCAACGGCGTCGCGCGCGATTTCGAAAAGGCGGCGTACTGGTATCGCCGCACCGCCGAGTCCGGCGACCGCGAGGCGATGCTGACCTACGCCATGATCCGCGCGCTCGGCAAGGGCATCGACGCCGACGTTGCCGACGCCTGCCACTGGGCGACACGCTCCCTCCACGACGGCAACGAGAAGGCGCGCCAGACGCTCGCCATTCTCCGCGCCCAGGCGCAGGACGCGGTCGCCGCCGCGACGGAGGCGTTCACCGCCGCGCACAAGGCGGGCGACGCCAAGGAGGCGCTGCGCCAGCTCAACATCGCCGCGGAGTGCGGCAGCGCGAACGCGCAGTTCGCGCTCTTCCAGCTGCTCTACGACGGACAAAGCGACGTGCCCGCCGACCGTGTCGCGGCGCTGCTGTGGCTGCGGGAGGCCGCGGAGCAGGGTCACGCCGAGGCGAAGTCGCTGCTGACCGCCTACACCGGCGAGGGACAGGCATGATCTACCTCGATCACGCCGCCACCACCCCCGTGCCGGACGCCGTGGCGGACGCGGTACGCGACGCGCTGGTGCATCAGTTCGGCAATCCCAGCTCCCAGTACGGCGTCGGCCGGGAGGCGAAAGCCCTTGTCGCCCACTGCCGCGCGACCGTCGCCCGCGCGCTGGGCTGTGAGGCGGAACGCCTCGTCTTTACCTCCTGCGGCACGGAGAGCGACAACTTTGCCATCCGTCTCGCCGCGTGGCAGGGGCGGCACGCGGGGAAGCACATCATCACCACCGCCGTCGAGCACAGCGCGGTGCTGGAGCCCTGCCGCCAGCTGGAGCAGGAGGGTTATTCCG
>CAMJGU010000050.1 GCA_946405325.1 uncultured Clostridia bacterium
CTCCGCGCCGCCGATCTCCAGCCCCATCAGCGCCATCAGGACTTTTTTGCTCATAGCTCCTCCTGCGGTCTTTCTCACTTGCCGATGCTCAGCAGGTCGTAGTAGGTGCCCTCCCGCTCGATGTAGTTGGACTTCACCTTGATCACCCCGCCGACCTTCAGCTCCGTGGTGCCGTCGAGATAATAACCGTCGTCCTTTTCGAGGCAGCGGCCCTTGAGGGTGACGAGAATGTTGCTGCGCCCCGGCTTCGGCGCAAACGCCGCGCCGTCAGCCGTGGGCTGTGTCTCGCCGTAGGGCTCGATCGCGATGCTCTGCACCTCGCCGAGCATCGCGCCGAGGGCACTGTCATAAAAGCGGTCACCCACATGAATGCCGTCCGCCACAAAATCCCGGGAATCCATAAAGCGGATCACAAACTCCACGTCCAGATCGCCCGTCTGCGTCGAGGCGTCCTCGCTCACCTCCGCGCCCATCGGGTCGAGCGCGTAGACATAGCCGGGGCTGGCAAAGCCCTTCCCCTTTACGGCAAGCTCCATACCAACCTTGATGGGAAGCGAACCGATCACAATATCCTTGCCGGTGCAATAGCCGTTGTTCTGGACGGTCAGATAGACGTCGCTGCTCTCCGCGCAGTCAAAGGATCGGAACTGTCCCGCCGCGGAGGAATACTCGACCCGCACGTGAGGTACGCTGCGCACGTCCACGATGCTGCCGAGATATGTGCCGTCGGTGGAGCGATAGGCTCCGTCGCCGATGTGGATGCAGTCCGCCATGCCGTTGGGCGTCTCCGTAAACTCCACCGTAAAGCGCATCGGTTGGGTTTCCCCGCCCGTGGAGGCCGCCCCCGCGCTGCGGTTGCGCAGCATCAGCGCCGCAGCCAGCACCGCCAGAACCAATACGATGATCACCACGTCAAACAGGTTGAACTTTACCCGCAGCTTTCCGTTATTTTCCATGTCCAGTCTCCTCCAATGTGTTTAGATACACCCGCTCCACGTTGCGGGCGAAGATCTCGCCTGTGAATCGCTCATGGAAGATCTCCACGGCACGTTTTTGCATATTCCAGAGGGTTTCCGGCTCGTCCATCAGGCGAGCCAATGCCCGCGCCAGCGCCGCGCTGTCGCGGCTCGGGAAGATCAGGCCGTCCTCCCCGTCGTCGATCTGCCACGGGTTGCCGCCGTAGTCCGACGCGATCGCCGGCACGCCGAGGCTCATGCCCTCGCACAGCGCGATGCTCGATGCCTCGGTGCCGTAGGACGCGTTGAGCTGTACGTCCAGAATGCTCAACAGCTTCGCCACGTCCGAGCGGAAGCCGAGGAACAACACCTCGTTCTCCAGCTTTTTCTCCGCGATGGCCTGACGCACCTCGTCCTCATAGGAGCCGGTCCCCGCAATCAAAATGCGGAAGTTGCGCCCCTCGCGCTTGAGCTGCTCCGCCGCCTCCAGAATGTAGAGATGCCCCTTGTACGGCTCGATGCGCGCCAGGATGCCCGCCGTGAACACGTTCGGGTCAAGTCCCAGCTCCGCGCGCAGCGCGGCGCATTCCTCGTCGCTTGCCCGCGTCAGCGGCGCGACGCCGTTCATCATCACCGTGATCTTCTTTTTTGAGATGCCCGCGTCGGTCAGATTCTGTGCCGCGGCGGGGCTGACGGCAATGATGTGGTCAGCATAGTGCTCGTTCACCAGCTTGTTCACCCAGCGCCCCGGAGGATATTTGAGCTTCGCGGGGACGGGGAACGCGCTGTGGCGCGTGTAGATGACCGCTTTGCCGCAGCGCCGGCCCGCAATGCGGCCGGAGAGCGCGCCGTGGGTGTGGACGATGTCGGGATCCACCTTGCGGATCAGCGCCATCAGCGTCCGCACGTCGTCCTTGTGGTACGAGCACTCGGCGAGGCCGTCCACCTCATGGACGATCCCGCCCAGCTCCCGCAGCGGCTCGCACAGGAGGCTGCCGCGGGGTACGGCGATCATGGTCTCGAATTGGTTCCGGTCGGCGTATTGCAGATAGTTGAGCAGCACGCGGCCCGCGCCGCCGATGTTGCTGTCGCTGATGACGTTCAGCACACGGATCACAGGAGCTTCCCTCCCTCCGGCAGGCGGCTGCGCCGCGCGCACAGGTTGCCCAGCGCGATGTACGCCCAGAAGAGGAACATCACGCGGTAGTTATAGAACGAATAGTCCGTCATGGACTGCACCAAAAAGCCCAGAATACCCGAGGCGCAGGCAATCTGCATCAATCGGGACATGAAATCCTTCTCCCCGCGCAGCGCGTGGCCGAGCGTGCGGAAGTACCGCAGCAGCACCCACAGGAACACCAGCAGCGTCACGATGCCGCCGTCGCAGAGGATCTGCAAAAAGAGGTTGTGCGCGTGAGGCGCGACGATGGTCTCATAGCTGTACTGCGGGTAGACCACGTTGAACGCCGCCGTACCGGGGCCGATACCCGCGAGCCAGTAGCCGTCGCGCAGCATGTGGATCGTGCCGAGCCAGATGCTCACGCGATAAGACGTGGACTGGTCGGCGAGGTTGCCGATGCTGGAGAAGCGGTCGATGACCGTGGCAGGCAGCGCCGCCCACAGCGCGAGAAGCGCAAAGGGTGCGAGGAACAGCAGCCGCGGCTGGAGCAGCACAAAGAACACCAGTCCCGCAAACAGCAGTCCCAGCCACGCCCCGCGGGAGAACGTCAGGATCATGCACAGGCACATCACGCCGCAGCAGCCGAGATACCAGAGCTTGCGCCAGACACCCTTGACGCCCAGCAGCTTCGCGCCGCCCAGAGGAATCATCAGAATGAGATACTGCCCCAGCATATTCGGGTTCTGCATCGTGCTGCCGACGCGGAACTGAATGGTGGAGAACATATCCTCGTCCACCCACGCCGCGGACTGATAGCCCCAGCGGAAGATATACTGCAAAATGCCGTAGCAGGACACCGCCGCCGCTACCGCCACCAGCAGCGCGGTCAGCAGATCCAGCTGCGAACGTGTCTCCACAGCGAAGCTGAGCACGATGGCAAAGCCGATGAACACAATGGAGATCAAGCCGACGTACAGGCTCCCGCGCACGTTGACGGAGGTCAGCGTCGCGGCAAGGTAGCAGACCATATACGCCGCCACCGGCAGCGCCAGCGGCTCGCGCGTGAGCTTCCGGCCCCGTTCATGGAGCATCGAGAGCGCCGCCGAGCCGTAGCCCACCATCACAAGCCCCAGCACCGCCATGGTGGGCAGCACCGCGGAAAGCGCCGCCGCCGCGCCGCACCAGAGGAAGCATCGTAAAAAGATGCTCCCTTCCAGCAGACGGTTCAGCCGCAGCTTCTCATAGACCGCGCACAGGGCGCTCCGCAGCCGTCCCGGCTCGCGCTCCGCCGTATCGGCGAGATAGCGCGGCGAGCAGAACCAGCCGATGATGCCGCTCTCGCTCCACTGCCGTCCAAACCAGCGGCACAGCGCGTCAAAGCCGCGTCCCAGCGCCGAGCGGGACAGCGCGCTCCAAAGATTTTGCAGAACGTACCAAAGCGTTCCGACGATCAGACTTTCCCGGATCAAGACGATTTCCTCCTGCGCAGCAGCGCTTTGATCTGTGCGACCGTGCTGATCCGCAGCAGCACAGCCAGCATAAAGTAAACGACAACGCCCAGCAGCGTCGGCGCGGCGACCACGATCACCCGGGCGATCAGCCCGTCACCGAGATGCGGCGCAATCAGCCTCTGCGCAAACCACACCGCCGCGCCCATCGCCGCCGAGGCGAGGAGCATCTTGGCGAAGTCGAGCAGCGCCGCGCCGCTCACCACGCCGCGGTATCGCTTCGCCGCCGCGATCAGCAGCACCAGCGCCGGCAAAACCAGGCTCACCGCCGAGGCGATGGCAAGGCCGCGCAGGCCGAGCAGCGGCATTAGCAGTTGACATAATATAATATTCGCAATCACCGACACCGCGCCGGCGATGAGGGGCATTTTGCCCTTTTGTTCAGCATAAAACGCGCGGCTCAAAATGATCTGCACGCCGTAGCCCAGCATACCCAGCGACAGGAACGTGAGCGCGCCCGCGGTCAGATCGGTGGACGCCGTATCCCACGCACCCCACTCATACAGCAGCCGCACCACGCTGCGGGAGAGCACCGCAAGCCCCGCCGCCATGGGCGTGAGCAGAAACAGCATGGCGCTGAGCGTGCCGGAGATGCTCTCCCCCATCGCCGCGTCGTCGGCGTTAGCCGCGAAGCGGGACATCTCCGGAAAGATCACGTTGGCGATGGACAGCACGAACACGCCCGCCACGATGGTATAGAGCGTGTTGGCGTACTCCAGTGCGCTGGCGCCGCCGGTGATGTGGGAGGCGTAGCGCGTAGCGATGGTCAGGTTCAGCGGCTGGATCCAGGTGCTCACCAGCACCGGCCCCGCCAGCAGAAAAATCTTATGTAAACCATCATGCCGCATGGAAAAGCGGTAGCGATAACCAAACCGGTGCAGCGAGGGCAGTTGGATCAGCACCTGCACCACCCAGCCCAGCAGGAACGCCGCGGCGAGGCCGTGGATGCCGAAGCGCTCGACAAAAAACAGGTAATAGAGGATAATGACCGCGTTGGACGCGGCGGAGAGCAGCGCCGGAATGTTGAACTCCCCCAGCGACTGCAAAATACCCACCAGCGAAAACGCGAGGCCCGTGAACAGCATCAGCGGGAACAAGATCCGCAGCAGCTCCGTGCACAGCACGGCGGTGGCGGGGTCGAAGCCGTCCGCGAGCAGCGCCGTGATCGGCGCGGCAAAAAGCATACCCAGCGCACTGAGCGTCGCGGTCAGCAGCGTCATCACGGTGATGAACGCGCTGGAGAGGCGGAACGCCTCATCCTTGCCCTGCTTTTCGAGGTATTCGTTGAACACGGGGATGAAGCTCGCCGAAATCGCGGAGGCGAAGATCGCGTCGAAGAAGTTGCGGGGAATGCGGCTCGCCGTCAGAAACGCGTTCGCCGCCATGCCGGTGGCAAACGTGTGACCGAGCAGCATATCCCGCACCAGTCCCAGCACCTTGCCGAGCAGCGTCAGCACCATCATCATGCCTACGGTGCGGATATTCTTTTTTTGCTGTTCCTCTTGCATAGGGTTTTCCTTTATTCAAAACAATATCAGACATAGTATTATATCAGAAACCGGCGGCTTTGTCTACCGTCCGAAGCCGGAATGATACAGCCGCCCGGCGCGCTTCATGAGGTCGTCCTTTTGGTTGGGCAGCTTCTCCGCTGCCACTTCCTCCAGCAGCTTTTGCAGCGCCGCGCCGATGGCCCTGCCGCGAAAGCCGAGCGCCGCCATATCGCCGCCGTTCACCGCGAGATCGGATAATTCGCAGCACGCGCCCTCTGCAAGGAGCACATCATAGACGCGCTGCGCCTCCCGCCACGGCGCCTGCGCGCGCTCCAGCCCCGCCGGAGCCTTTGCCGCGTTGTCCGCCCGCTTCGTGAGCAGCAGATTTGCCGTCACCGCTTTGCCGCGCTTCGCCATCTCTTTGTGGATCGCGACGCGCTCCGGCGGAAACATATCGTCGAAGCATACGAGCTGCGCGCGCACCTGCGCCTTCAGCGCATTTTCAAAGCGCAGCCGCTCCATGATGTCCTCCGCCAGCTTCGCGGAGAGCGCCGTGTGCCCGTAAAAATGTCCCACGCCGTCTGCGTCTGTCGTCATGCACAGCGGCTTGCCGAGGTCGTGGAACAGCATCGTCCAGCGCAGCTCCCGCCGCGGCGGCACCGCGCCGACGCTCCGCGCCGTGTGCTCCCACACGTCGAAGCAATGGTGCGGGTTGCGCTGGTCAAAGCCCACGCAAGGCAGGATCTCCGGGATTGCCACGCCGAGCACCTCCGGAAACGCGAGCAGCACCTCCGTCACGTGCTCGCCGCAGAGCAGCTTGTTCAGCTCCGCGTACACCCGCTCCGCCGCGACCGTTTGCAGCAGCTCGCGCGTTTCCCGCGCGGCGGCTGCCGTCGCCGGTTCCACCGCAAAGCCCAGCTTCGAGGCGAAGCGCAGCAGCCGCAGGATACGCAGCGCATCCTCTTCAAACCGCGTCTTCGCGTCGCCCACGCAGCGCAGGATACGGTTTTGCAGGTCCTCCCGCCCGCCGAAGGGATCGATCACCGTCCCATCCGGAGCGAGTGCCATGGCGTTAACGGTGAAATCCCGCCGCGCCAAGTCCTCCTCAATGCGGTCGGTGAACACGACGCGCTCCGGGTGGCGGTTGTCGCGGTACGCGCCGTCCCGGCGCATGGTGGTGATCTCTACGTTGCGCCCCTCGGACACCACGGTCACCGTGCCATGCCGCAAGCCCGTGGGATGCGCCGCGTCTCCGAAGAGCTCCATCACCCGCTCCGGCGGCGCGTCGGTGGTCATGTCCCAGTCGTCGGGCGTGCTGCCCAGCAGCACGTCGCGCACGCAGCCGCCGACGGGGTAGCCATGGTATCCCGCCGCAGTGATGTGATCTTGTATTAAGTTAACATAATTCGGCATTTTCATAAAAACTTTCCGAAAAAGCTCATTGCACTTTACAAATGGATATATTATACTATCAAGGCTGATTTTTCAATTCCCGAAAGGACTTGGATATAGAATGGATATTTCTTCGTATTTGATCCCCGGCAAGCGCGCGCACCTCGCGGGCATCGGCGGCGTGTCGATGAGCCCGCTGGCGGAGGTGCTGCACGGCATGGG
>CAMJGU010000051.1 GCA_946405325.1 uncultured Clostridia bacterium
ATTATAGCACGAATTTTTTGCTCGCGCAAATAAAAATCGAGTCAAGGTTTCCGCGCTTTCCACATTTTACCCTTGCCTTTGCGCTTTGCGGCGCGTAAAATATACGGTGCATCAGGCAGAACATAAGAGGGCGATTTTGTGTATCATAACAATACCAATCGATTTTACCGAGTGCTGGCGACTTTGGAGCGCGACCCGCAGGTGCGCCGCATGGAGCAGTATACCCAGCACAAGGGGAACCCGACGCTCCGCCACTGCCACAACGTCGCCGTGACCAGCTTCCGCATGGCGCAGCGCCTCGGCTGGCGCATCGATGAGTCGGCGATGGCGCGCGGCGCGCTGCTGCACGATTTTCACCTCTACACGCGGGAGAAAAAGGACTGGAAGCACCTGTTCCGGCACCCGCGCCTTGCGCTGCGCAACGCCGAAGAGCTTTTCTCCCTTAGCAAGAAGGAGAAAAATATCATCACAAGCCACATGTGGCCGCTGACGGTGCTTGCTGTGCCGCGCTCCAAGGAGGCGTTTCTGGTCATGCTGGCGGACAAGTACTGCGCGCTGCGCGAGATGCGCGGACATCGGCGTTTCTGAGCAAATCATACGAAAACGGAGGCGATTTTGCCTCCGCTTTTTTGTGTGCGGCGCATTGCAAAACTGAATATTTATGCTACAATAACGCTTGATATGCATGAATGGAGTGACTGTGATGAGGCCCAAAGTGCTGCTGTACCGCTTGGGAGAAGAGACGGAGAAGGGGAAAGCCCTCTGCGCGATCCTGAACGACATGAAGCTGCTGACGCTGCACGTTGCACCGGAGCAGCTGGGTGAGACGGCGGGAAAGCTTGCCTCGACCAACGCTGTCGTGACGGGCGCGACGCCGCCGGAGCGCGTGCCGGAGGCGGAGTTTATGCTGCTGTGCGGATTGGGCGACAAGCAGCTGGACCGCCTGCTCGCCAATATGCGCCGCGCCGGGGTGTCCGTACCCTATAAGGCAGTGCTGACCGAGTACAACAAAGAGTGGAAGTTATGTAAACTTATTGAAGAGGTCGCGCGGGAGCATGCGCTGATGAAAGGTTCACATTGAGTTCACAATCTTTTCAAAACCTATCCACACTTTTTGCACCAAAATAGCATATTATTCCACCAATTCCAACCAAGAAAGAAGGTGACACGCAAGTGCCGATCACCGATAAGGGGCAGAAATTCCGCCACGAATGGAAGATCCAGATCAGCGCGTCCGACCGCATCGCGATCCGATCGCGCATGAGGGCGGTGGCGAAGCCGGACAAGCACGCGGTCGGCGGCAAGTACCTGATCCGCAGCCTGTACTTCGACAATGCCGCGGACAAGGCGCTGCGGGAAAAGATCGACGGCGTCAACCTGCGGGAAAAGTTCCGCATCCGCTACTATAACGGCAACACCGACGTGATCCATCTGGAGAAAAAGAGCAAGATCAACGGCCTGTGCAACAAGGTAAGCGCGCCGCTGAGCGCCGAGGAGGCGCAGCGCATCGTCGACGGAACCATCGACTGGATGGCGAACGACTCCCGCGCGCTGGTTCGCGAGCTGTACGCCAAAATGCGCGCGCAGGGCCTGCGCCCCAGGACCATCGTGGATTATGACCGCGAGCCGTTTGTGTTCGGCCCCGGCAACGTCCGGGTCACGCTGGACTACAACATCCGCACGGGGCTTGACTGCACGGACTTCCTTGATATCCACTGCACGACCGTCCCCGCGGGCGACGCGCCCATCATTTTAGAGGTCAAGTGGGATGCCTACCTGCCCGACATCATCCGCGACGCGGTGCAGCTCAAGGGCTGCCGCGCCGAAGCGTTTTCCAAATACGCACAATGCCGCATCTACGGTTAGGCCTTGCCGACCGGGCAATGTGCGGCGTACATCATAAAGAGAGGTAAAACACTATGACATTCAACGACATTTTCAAATCGAGTTTCCTTGCCAACGTCTCCAGCGTCAGCTACTTTGACATGGCGCTGGCGCTGGTGCTGGCCTTTGTGCTGGGCCTGTTCATCTTCTTCGTCTACAAAAAGACCTATCAGGGCGTCATGTACTCGTCCAGCTTCGGCGTGACGCTCATCGCGCTGACCATGATCACAACCCTCGTTATTCTGGCGGTCACGTCCAACGTGGTGCTGTCCCTCGGTATGGTGGGCGCGCTGTCCATCGTCCGTTTCCGCACGGCGATCAAGGAGCCGCTGGACATCGCGTTCCTGTTCTGGTCCATCGCGGCGGGCATCGTGCTGGCGGCGGGCCTCATTCCGCTGGCGGTCTGCGGTAGCCTCATCATCGGCGTGATCCTGCTGCTCTTCGTCAACCGCAAGAGCCACCTCAACCCGTACATCGTCGTCATCCAGTGCGACGGCAGCGAGAGCGAGCGCAAGGCGCTGGCGTATCTCGCGGAGAACACGCACAAGTGCGTCGTCAAGAGCAAGACCGCCCAGAAGGGCATGGTCGAGGACAACTGCGAGGTGCGCCTCAAGGGCGAGAGCACCGATTTCGTCAACGCGCTTGCCGACATGGAGGGCGTTTCCAGCGCGGTGCTGGTGAGCTATAACGGCGATTATATGGGTTGATTCCTCAATAGGTGAATCATTATGTCAACCAGTAAACACTTCGACAAAATTGTCGCGCTCGTACTGGTGCTGGGCCTGCTGCTCACCGTCGCGTTCATCAACGGCGAGGCGCTGGGCATCGAGAAGATCGTCGACGAGGACGCGGAGGACTACGAGGGCACCGAGTATTTCACCGCCAACGACCTAAACGGCGACTGGGACGCGTCCAACCCTACGGCGACGGTCAGCCTCAACGGCGACAGTGCCCAGGTCAGCGGCAACGGCGCGTACTACAACGACGGCAGCGTGGTCATCACCGGCGCGGGCACGTATGTGTTCTCCGGCACGCTGGACGACGGCAACATCGTTGTGGACGCCTATGACTCGTCCAAGGTGTTTATCCTGCTGGACGGCGCGGAGTTCTCCTGCTCTGACGACGCGTGCCTGCGCGTGGAGAACGCCGAAAAGGTGTTCCTGACGCTCTCGGCAGGCACGGAGAACCGCATGGAGAGCGGCGAGACCTACTCGGAAACGGCGCTCGACGACAACACCGGCGGCGTCATCTTCGCCCACGACGACCTGACCATCAACGGCAGCGGCAGCCTTGAAATTGTCGCGAACTACAAGCACGGCGTCGACGCCAACGACGACTTGAAGATCACCGGCGGCACCATCACCATCACCTGCCCGTCGGACGGTCTGCACGTCAACGACAGCTTCCGCCTGTGCAACGCGAGCCTCACCATCGCGGCGGGGGACGACGCGATCCACTCCGACACCGACGTTTACATCGAGAGCGGCACGCTGCTCATCACCGAGTGCTACGAGGGCGTTGAGGCGCCGATCATCGAGGTCGCCGGCGGCGACATCATGATCTATCCCACGGACGACGGCTTCAATGCCAACGGCGGAAGTTCCGGCTTCGGCAACTTCGGTGGCGGCATGGGCGGCGGCATGATGGGTCGCGGCAACCGCGGCGAGTCAACGGATACCGAGAGCGGCGAATCCACCGGCGAGCGTCCGGACTTCAGCGAGATGTCCGGCGACGGCGAAATGCCTGACTTCAGCGAGACGTCCGAAAACGGCGAAACGCCGACGCCGCCCGATTGGAGCGACTCCGAGGACGGCGAGCGCCCGGAGATGCCCGAAACGTCTGAAGACGGAGAGTGTCCCGACATGGGCGAGATGCCCGAGATGAGCGGCGAGCAGCAGAGCGACGCTGACGGCGAGGATACCGAGACCTATATCCGCATCACCGGCGGCAACATCATGATCATCAACGAGAACGCGCAGGACGCGGACGGCCTCGACTCCAACGGCAGCGTCTACATCGAGGGCGGCACGATCCTCGTGAGCCTCAACGGCAACGGCAGCAACAACGCCATCGACTACGGCAGCGAGAGCGGCGGCGTCGCGGAGATCAGCGGCGGCACGATCATCGCCGCGGGCGGCGCGAGCATGGCGGAGAGCTTTGACGCCACCTCGACCCAGCCCTCCATCTCCTATGCTGCCAATGCGGCGGCAGGCACGGCGGTCACGCTCCAGGCGGCGGACGGCACCGTGCTGCTGACGTGGGAGGTGCCGTGCAGCTTCACCTATCTGACCATCAGCTGCCCCGACCTGGCCATCGGCGAGACCTACACCCTCGCCATCGGCGACACGGAGGAGGAAGTGACGCTGGAGAGCAGCGTCACGACCCTCGGCTCGACCACCGCCATGGGCGGCATGGGCGGCGGCATGATGGGCGGCGGGATGCGCGGCAGCCACGACGGCACGACCGACGGCGAGACCTCCGAAGACGGCTTTTCCGGCTTCGGAGGCCACGGTAGCCACGGCGGCTGGGGCAAGCATCAGAACACAGAGACCACCGAATCCACGCAAAGCGCAGAATAACGCAAAAAGCCCGCGGCTTTAGGCCGCGGGCTTTTGTTATTTCTTGCGGGGATAGGGGCGCGGATCGTCGGTCAGGCCGACCAGATAATCGACGCTGGTATTATAAAGCAACGCGAGTTTTCGATAATGCTCCATCGGGAGACTGCGCTTTTCCGTTTCGTAGTTGCTGTATGTCCGCTGATTGATGCCAAGGTGTTCGGCAACCTGCGTTTGTGTTAAATCGGAATCCTCACGCATATCGCGTATTCTCAACCGATAGTCCATATCATCACCGAAAAAAGTATACCTACTACCAAACGTTCTTATTGATTTTACTAACGAATGATAGTAAAATTGCCTTGAGGTGAGAATATGAACTTTTTTAAGGAACTATACTTCAAGTTATTTGCGGTGATGGCGGACGCGGTGGAAGCGCTGGAAAAAGGAGATACGCTCTACGCGAAAAAGATCCTGATCGCGGCAATGCAGGAGGCGGAGGAGCTGTATATCTCGGCGGAAGAAGAACTGTAAAAGAGTAAAAATGTCAGCCTGACGATAAGCTGACATTTTTCTTGCTCCCGCGCTCCGCGCAGGTATTCCGTAACAAAGAAAGATCGTGCCGCCGGAGGCGGCATATTGCAGCGTCAATTCAGCGGCGGAAAACAGCGTATCGTACAGCGCGAAGGAGGAGAACCGTTTCGCGGCAGTGCGCAAAAGCGCTTTCTCTCTTTGGCGGGCGACACCGTTTCTCTCTTTCAAGAAAAGAGAGAAATGGGGTCGCATTTCGTTCCCCTATCGGTCTACGCAAAAATACGACACCTCGCCGGTAGCCAGCAGCGCGCCGCTCTCGCCGGTGATGTCCACCCGCACAAGGCAGATGGTGCGCCCGCGGTGCAGCACGCGGCCGGAGGCGCGGATCACGCCGTCCGCTTGGTTGTGCAGGTAGTTCATGTGGCTGGACTGGGTGACGTAGGTGCGCCCGTCGCTGTGGGCGGCGTAGCCGGCGGCGTTGTCCGCCATGCCCGCCAGCAGTCCGCCGTGGACGAAGCCGCGGGGATTTTTGCTCTCGGGCCGGATATCGAGCTTGAACACCGCGTAATCGGGCTCCACGTGCTCGACCTCCAGATGGTTAAAGACCGCGAAGGCGTTGCCGCCGGTCAGCTCCTCCGCTTTGCGCGCTGCGATGAGATCAGATTCTGTCATAATGGCTCCTAGAATAGTTTAACGGTGCAGGATGGGGGAGAGCGGCTTGTAGATGAGGAAGCACAGCACCACATCCAGCAGGCCCTTGCAGAAGGTGAAAGGCAGGTTGAATGCCACGAGGCACTTCATCAGGCTGTCCGCGCCGGGGCGGATCGCCTGATACATGCCGATGATCGCCTCCATGGGCATGCCGTAGACGACCACGTAGGCGGGGTAGACGATAAAGTAGTTGATGGGAACGGAGATGAGCGCCATCAGCGCCGCGCCCAGCACCGCGCCGAGCAGCGCGCTGCGGCGGGATTTGCCGCGGTGGTAGACGAGACCGGCGGTGAAGGCGAACACGCTGCCGAGCAGGAAGTTGCACAGCTCGCCGACGTAGTTGGAGGACGTGCCGTGCAGGATGGAGAACAGCACGTTCTTTGCCAGCGTCACGACCACGCCCCAGATGGGGCCGAGGGCGAACGCTGCCAGCAATTCGGGAAGATCCGACACGTCCAGCTTGATAAACGCGGGGATCAGCGCGGGGATGGGGAACTCGACGTACATGAGGATGAACGCCACCGCCGAGAGCATTCCGGCGACGGCCAGCTTGTGGGTGCGCTCCGCCTGCTTGGCAAAGACTGCGGGTGAGGACATAGAAAAACACTCCTTTACGAATCTGCACCGAAAGACAAGCCTTCGGGTGCATGACGCAAAAGAGCGTGGCAATACACATCTTCTCTCATCCGGACTATACCGTCGGCATCGGAATCGCACCGATTCGTGCAGAAAACCTGCTTGTGGGCTCTACCACCGGTGGGGAATCACACCCCGCCTCGAAGACTGGTGATTCAGTTCTCGCCTAATACCATACACATACGTCGCCGGTTTGTCAAGAGCAAATCTTGTCGAAAGATGTCGAAATGTTTTCCTTTACATGCAAGAACTTTTGTTCTATAATATTGCCATCCGAACGAGAGGGGGCGTGTGCCGTGAAAGGAAAACAATCCGCCTGCTGCTTTACGGG
>CAMJGU010000052.1 GCA_946405325.1 uncultured Clostridia bacterium
TTACCTCGACGCTGTCCGTCTCGAACATCACGGCGGCCCAGGCGCTCGCCGGTCGTATGACCACCCCCGACGGCCTGCCGTTCCTCGGTGATTTCAGCCTTCTGCTGGTGTCCCCCGAGCTGGAAGCGGACGCGAAGAAGATCTGCGGCGACAACGGCAAGTTCCGCCCTCACCAGAATCCCGAGGACAACACGAACGCCGCGAACCCCCTCGCTGATCTCCAGTACATGGTCATTGGCGGCGGCAACGACGGCTTCACGAAGAAGCAGTGGGCCATCTGCGACCCCATTCTCATGCGCGAGATGGTCAAGCTGGTGTACATCACTCGCCCGACCGTGATGCAGAGTGCGCTCGACAACCCGCTGAAGGACCTCTACACGGGCTATGTCGACTTTGGCTGTGGCTGGGGCGACGCGCGTCAGATCATTTTCAGCAATCCGACGTAATGAAAAAGCCCCGCGGCGGCGCAATGCCGCTGCGGGGCACTCTGAAAGGAGCGAAAGCATGAAGCTCGAAGACGGCAAACGCAAGGTGCTCATGCTGCTCGATGAGTATTCGAGCGGCGGAGACATCACCGTTGATGAGGACATCGACAACAAGATGAACGACTTTTTTGACATGGCGCAAAAGGACATCTGCCAATGGCAGCCAATCATGCGCAGAGCAACCATTGAGCTGGACGGCACAGGCGACCAGACACTGCCGGAGGACGTGGATCGCGTGCTCCGCGTCCGCAAAAACGGCGTGCGGGTACGGAACTATGAGATCATCGACCGGCAGCTCATTTACGACGCGGGAGACACTTCGGCGCTGGTGTTGGACTACATCGCCGTTCCGGCGATCATTACGCCGGACACTGACGACAGCTACGTCTTCGAAGTCAGTGAGCAGGCGGCCAACTGCCTGCCATTTTTTGTAGCCGCGCAGCAGCTCATTGCCGATCTGGTGGTCGACTACGGCGCGTTTTACAACCTCTATCTGCAAATGCGCAACCTTTTGCCGCGTTCTGTTGACAGCATCGGCACAGGCGGCGTGACGCAAAGACTGTATCGGTAAAATCCCAAACGTTTGGGATTTTGAGAGAAGGAGGAGGAAATGGCACAACGAGGCGGGACGAGCATCCGCACAAAGGTTTATGACAAATTTAAGGGCGTTGATTTTTCCGTTGACCCCGCGTTGGTGGATGACTCCCGCTCACCGTGGGCGGTCAACATGGTCTCCGCCTACGGCTCGATGCCCGAAAAAAGGCCGGGCTGGCGCTCGCTGCTGACGCTGGACGGGGCGATCAACGGGCTTTACTCGATGGAGTACAACGACAGCCGGGTCATGCTGGCGCACGCGGGGACAAAGCTCTACCGATGGCAGGAGGACGGTACCTATACGCTGCTCAAAAGCGGGCTTGCCAACGAGCGCAGCATGGCGGTGTTTATGGGCGACAGCCTCTGGATATTCACAGGCGGCGTTCTTCTGCGCTACAACGGCGTTGCGTGCACCGAAGCGGGAGATCAAGCGTATGTTCCGTTGACGGTCATCTCCCGCGATCCGTCCGGCGGCGGTACCGTGTATGAGGCGGTCAATCTGCTGGGTAGTGCGCAAAAGGTGGGATTCCTTGCCGACGGCACAAGCAAAACGTATCAGCTGCCGTATACACAGATCAGCAGCGTTGACCGCGTAGAGGTCGACGGAGCAGTCGTGACAAGCGGATTTACCACCGATTTAACGCTCGGAACGGTCACCTTTACGAACGCACCGAGCGCGCCGAGTGCCGGAGGCGAGGATAATGTATTCATCACGTTTTCCAAGGCGATCTCCGGATATGCTGATCGCATCAATCGATGCAAGACGGCGGTCGTGTGGGGCGCCAACGGTGCTTCTGACCGGATCATCGCGGCGGGCAATCCGGACTATCCCAACCAAGATTTTACCTGCGCCTTTTCGGACGGCACCTACTGGCCCGACACGGGCTATGCCGTGGTGGGCTCGGCACAGACCGCGATCCTCGGCTATCGGCGCCTGGGCGAGTATCTCGCGGTCGTCAAGGAGGATAACGGGCAGGATTCGACCGTATTTATCCGCTCGAGTGTCGTAAAAGAGTCCGGCGAAGTGGTATTTACCATCAAGCCGTCCATTGCCGGTGCGGGCGCGGTGACGCGCTTCGGCTTTGGCAACATTGGCGATGAACAGCTGTTCCTATCCGGCTCCGGCGTGTACGCGATCACGACCAACAGTCTGACGGCGGAGCGCATCACGCAAAACCGCAGCTTCCGCGTTGACCCGAAGCTGACGAAAGAGGGCCTGATCGATGCGGTTTGCTGCTCGTTCGATGGGGACTTTCTTGTGTTTATCAACGGCGTGGTGTATGGGCTGGACGGCAAGCAGGCAAGATACTACGTCAACCGCAACGACACCAGCTTTATCTACGAGTGCTTTTACTGGGAAAACGTACCGGCGCACAGCGTGCACAAGGTAATCGTGGACGGCAAGGAGTTTTTGTACTTTGGCACGGCGGACGGAAAAATCTGCAAGTTCAACCACGACATCGAGGATTACACCAGGTACAACGATGACGGCGCAGCGATCGAAGCGATCTGGTCGACCAAAAGCGACGACGATGGAGATCCGATGATCCTCAAAACCATGCTCAAAAAAGGAAACGCGGTCACCATCAAGCCGTTTTCCCGCTCCAGCGCAAAGATCCTGTTCCGGACGGATCGTGACCCGGTGGCGTGGCTCGCCGAGGGAGTCATGGATATTTTCGACTGGGAGGATATTGATTTCAGCCGCTTTGCGTTTTACTCCAACGACGCGCCGCAAGAGGTTCCGTTCCGGCGCAAGGTCAAGAACTACAAGCGCTTGCAGATCATCGTCAAGAACGATCAGGTCAACGAGGGCTTCGGTGTGTTTGGGATCGTGAAGCACTTTGTAACCGGCAATTTTGCCAAGAGGTGAAAAATGGCATTACAAAACTACAAAATCACAAGCGCCGACATCAACCGCAAGGGCGTGGTCGCCGCGCCGGATCGCCTGACGGGAAACGCGCACCAGAATAAAATGGTGTTTGACCGTCTGATCCGCGAGATCGTCGCGGAGCTTTATAACGATTTGATCGACGCGCTGACCGGCACCGGCGGCGCGGGAGAGATCGGAACGACGGCAATCGACGGCATCACAGGCGGCGACGTGCAGACGGTACTCGGCAGCATCAAAACGGCGCTGGACACCAAAAGCAGCAGCACGGACATGGCGGCGGCGCTCGCGCTCAAGGCCGACAAAACAACGACCAACCTACACATCAAAGCAGTGAGCTTTGACGCGGAAACCGGCGTATTTACCTTCACCCGCGAAGACGGCAGCTATGTAACCATCGATACGGCGCTGGAAAAGGTCGCCACCAACTGGGAATATGACCCTGTTTCGCAAAGTTTGGTGTTGACGCTGGCGGATGGCTCGACACAGACGGTGCCGCTGTCCGCGTTTATCACGGAGACGGAGTTCACGGACAGCGAGCAGATCGATTTTTCTGTCAGCAATCACACGGTCACGGCGACGATTAAGGCAGGGTCGATCACGGATACCATGCTCGCCTCCGGCTTGATCGATCAGCTGCAAGATCTGGTGTCCGACGCGGCGGGCAGCGCCGACGCCGCGCTGCAAAGCGAGAACGCGGCTAAAGGCTATCGGGACGCCGCGGGGCTGCAAGCGACATATGCCGAAAATTATGCCGACGACGCCGCGGACAGCGCATTGGCGGCAAACCAAAAAGCCGGTGAAGCGGCGTCCAGCGCCAATCTTGCCGGACAAAAGGCAGACGCCGCAAAGGACAGCGCAGACGCCGCGAAGGAAAGTGAGGACACCGCAGCAGAAACAGCAGACTATGTGGATCAGCGTTTGAAGGACGGCCTTGACAAGGGGCTTTTGACTGTTAAAAGCGTTTCGGCGACGCTGGCGGCGAACGCATGGACAGGCGTGGGGCCGTTTACGCAGACGATCACACTTCCGACCGGCTCCGCGTCCGCTACGCAGGAGGGCAGCGTATCCCTTGCGCAGGGCGCGACAGAGGCGCAGATCGAAGCGGCGGCGGACGCCAAGCTGTGGGTCACGGCGCAGGCAAAGGACAGCGTGACCGTGACCGCCTACGGCGTCATGCCGACGGTTGATCTTCCCGTGGACATCGACCTCTATTTCCCGTCGGAGAGCGTAGAGGAGGCCGTGCGCAGCGGATCGCTCACGCTCGCGGCGACGTGGAGCGGCAGCGGGCCGTATACGCAGGCGGTGACGATCCAGGGCGTGACGGCTTACAGCAAGGTCGATCTCCAGCCAAACGCAAGCGTACTGACGCAGATGCAGAGCGACAAGACCACGGCAATCTACATTGAGAACAACGCCGGAACGCTGACCGCGTACGCGCTGGGGAAAGCCCCGACGCAGGTGCTGACGGTGCAGTACACCGTGACGGAGGTGAGCGCATGAGTATCATAGGGAACCCGATAATCATTGGCGGCGTGACCAGCTTCAACGGCAGAAGCGGTACCGTGGAGCCGCAGAGCGGCGACTATACTGCGGCAATGGTGGGGGCGGACGCCTCCGGCACGGCGGCAAACGCCGTGGTCGCGCACAACGTCGACGCGAGCGCCCACGACAACCTCTACATCCGCGCGGGGAAGAGAAGCGGCACGACGCTTGGGACGAAGGCAACAGCAGAAGGAAACAATACTACAGCAAGTGGGTCTTCCGCACACGCAGAAGGTGGCATGACTACAGCAAGCGGACAGTCTTCTCATGCAGAAGGAACTAGGACTACTGCAAGTATGACTTCTGACCACGCGGAAGGGGGTAGTACTACGGCAAGCGGTGGTTCTTCTCATGCAGAGGGGAACTTTACTAAAGCAAGCGGGGCTTCTGCCCATGCAGAGGGGAACGGTACTACTGCAAGCGGAGCTGATTCTCATGCAGAAGGGGACAACACTACGGCCCAACGAAAATCACAGCACGTATTTGGTGAGTATAATGAGCTTGATACAGAGGGGACGACAGGCACACATGGTTCTTACATCGAGATAGTCGGAAATGGAACGTCTGATAGCGCTCGTTCCAACGCCCGTACCCTTGATTGGTCTGGCAACGAGACGCTCGCGGGCAAGCTGACGCTTGGCGCGGCTCCGACGGCGAACATGGACGCCGCGACGAAACAGTATGTGGACAACGCCGTTGCCGCGGCTGGCAAATCGCCCTATGTTTACAGCTTTTCGGCGAGCGACTGGACGGCGGGGACGGACGACGCGACGATCACGATCGCGGCGGCGACGCACGGCTTTACCGGAAACGCGGTGCTGGCACAGTTCTGGCATCAGGTGAACGGCGTGTACCAGTTTAATACATGGGCGTGCATCGAGAGCTGGGCGGAGATCAACGCCAGCACCCACGTCATCACGCTGCACGGCCCCACGGCGGGCTACGCGGGCAAGGTCATTCTCTACGGATAACGGGTGATGCTATGTGTACGATGGCGGAGATGGCGGTCTCCTACCGCGCCGAGAGCGCGCGGATCGCGCTGCACATCCGCGAGGCAAACAAAAGCGGTACGCCGCGCTGGGAAACCGAGGAGCTGCGGAAGATGCTGCGCGAAATGCGCGTCAAGCAGCGGGTGCTGGCGACCTACTACAGTGCGCCGCGGGACTCCTCCATCACGATGGCGGGAGCCTACGCCCCGCGCAGTAAGGGTGACGGATCATGAGGATCGACGACATCTTAGAGCGCAAGCGCGTGCTGCTGACGCAGCGGCGCGAGGAGGAGGCACGGGAAACGCCGGACGAGTTCGCGCTGGCGCTGGTGGACGAGGAGCTGCGCGACCTCAACGCGGAGATGAGGGCGCTGCGGGGCACGCCGCGCTCCGGAGGGAAAACCAACAGCGCAATGACGATGGACCGGGCGCAGTACGAGCAATGGCGCATCTCCGAGCAGAACGAGGAGACGCACGACGCACGGCGCGTCTACTTCGAGACGCTGCAAAGCGGCGCGGACGCCCTGACAGAGCGGCAGCGTGAGGTCTTTGAGGCATGGCGGGACGGAGCGAGCATCAAGGAGATCGCGGCGCGCTTCGGCATCGACCGCTCCACCGTCAGCCGGACACTTGCGCGCGCCAAGGTGAAAATGCGCGAAGAGGCGGAGCGGCTGGCGAAGCAGCTCAAGCTGGCGGGGATGACGGTATTTGATCTTGCGGACCGCGGCATCGCGGGCGTAATCCTCTCGTGCCTCACGGCGCGGCAGGCGGTGTGCATCTACCTCTACTACGGCGAATGGTTGAGCCTGCGGGAGTGCGCCGAGCTGCTGGACGTGGATCACACGGCGGTGCTGCGGATGGTGCAAAGAGGACTGCGGGCGATCCAGGACACGCTGCGCTGCGAATCGTTCACGCTGGACAACGCGGACGCGCTGAGCGAGATTGCCTATGAGTTGTACGTCGAAAACGGGCTTCCGAGCGTACAGACGGCGGGGCCGATCACCCGCGTAGGAGCGTGGGGCAGGCGGGCGATGGGCTACCGACCGTCAAGGAACAGCAAAATCCGGCCGGCGGAATGCGTCGTGCGGACGTCCGACGGGCTCACGAGCGAGGGCGGCGCGGCGCACCGGTCGGCAGACCGCCCGATGAG
>CAMJGU010000053.1 GCA_946405325.1 uncultured Clostridia bacterium
CGTCGGGATTGCAGGTCATGGGATAGGACGTGATGAAGCAGTCCATGTTGCCCATTTGGAACTGCGGGTAGTGCTCGTGGGCGTACTTCACCGCCATGGCGCTCGCCACGAACTGATGGTGCAGCGCCTGGAAGCGCTCCTGCGGACGGTCGGGGATCTCGTTGGTGTAGCCGGTGAAGCCCTTCACCGTGCCGGTGGAGAGGAGAGCGCCGAACGCCATCGTACCGGCGTTGATCTCGTTGAACGTGAGCCAGTACTTGACCTTGTCTTTGTAGCGCTCAAAGATTGCCTTGCAGTAGTTCATGTAGAGGTCGATCAGCTCGCGGGCCTCCCAGCCGTTGTACTTCTCCACCAGCGCGTAGGGCAGCTCATAGTGGGAGATGGTCACCAGCGGCTCGATGCCGTGGGCTTTGCAGCAGTCGAACACGCGGTCATAGAACGCGAGACCCTTTTCGTTCGGCTCGCTCTCCATGCCGGTGGGGAAGATGCGCGTCCAGTTGATGCTGGTGCGGAAGACCTTGAAGCCCATCTCCGCGAAGAGGGCGATGTCCTCTTCATAGTGATGGTAGAAGTCGATCGCCTCATGGGACGGGTATAGCGTGCCGGGCTCGATGGCCGCCGTGACGCGCTTGGGCGTCTTGGCGCTGCCGGTGGTGCAGTGGTCGGGCACGGATTCGCCCTTGCCGTCCACGTCCCACGCGCCCTCAAGCTGGTTCGCGGCGACCGCGCCGCCCCAGAGGAAGTCCTTGCGCAAAACAGACATAGCGTCCTCCTTCATTAAGAAACGGTGATGAGCTTCTCGCCGACCTTGACGTCGCCGCCCGCGACCGGCTCGATGTTCACATAGTCGTCGGAGTTGGTGATGATGACCGGGGTGTAGAGCTGCTTGCCCGCGGCGGTGATGGCGTCGAGGTCCGCTGTCAGGAGCAGATCGCCCTTCTTGACCTCCTGATCCGCCTTGACGTGATAGGTGAAGGGCTTGCCCTCAAGCTGCACCGTGTCGAGACCGACGTGGATCAGGATCTCCGCGCCGTTGTCGGCGACGAGGCCGATGGCGTGGCGGGAATCCATCATCTGGGCCACCGCCGCGTCGCAGGGCGCGTAAACCTTGCCGTCGCTGGGCAGGATCGCGACGCCCTCGCCCAGAACGCCGGTGGCGAACACTTCGTCGGGAACTTCGTTCAAGGGAATGACCTTGCCGTTCATCGGCGCGTCGATCTCGACCGGCTCCGCCTTCTTCTCAGCGGCGGGAGCCTCCGCGCCGGCGAACGCCGCGTTGGCGGCCTCGATCTTCGCAGCGCCGCCTTCGACGGCGGGAGCGGCCTCGGCCTCATCCTTGAACAGGATGTAGGAGACCACGAACGCGATCGCCATGCCGAGCACGCCGCAGATCGCGCCCCAGATCACGCCGGCGTAGGGGTTCGCGGCGTTGGGATCGGTGCTGATGAAGTTGATGAGGGTCATGATGGACGGGGAGCCGCCCATGGTGTAGCCCTTGACGCCGGTGATACCGGCGAGCAGGCCACTGACGCCCGCGCCGCAGACCGCGCCGATCATCGGCTTGATGTAACGCATGTTGATACCGTACATGGCGGGCTCGGTGACGCCGGCGACGATCGCGGAGATCGCGCAGGCGAGGCCCTCGGAGCGCGTGTCGGGGTCCTTGGACTTCATGCCCGCGCCGAGCGACGCCGCGCCCTGGCAGATGTTGGAGCAGAACATGGTGACGATGACCACCACGTCATAGCCGAGAATAGCGAAGTTGTTGATGCACATGGGGATGAGCGCGTAGTGCATGCCGGTCATGACGATGAACGGCATGGCGGCGGAGAGGATGCCCACCGTGAGCCACGGCACCGCGCTGTAGAGCGCGGCCATACCGGCGGCGAGCAGGGAGCCGAGGATGGAGCCGAGAGGCCCGAGCACGACGAACACGACAGGCGTGCAGATCAGCAGGAAGATCATCGGCTTTAAGAACGCCTTGACGACGTTGGGGGAGACCTTGTCCGCAAAGTCCTCCGCCCAGCCCATGACCGGCGTCATCAGCAGCATCGGCAGCACCGAAGAGCTGTAGGACGCGCAGACCACCGGCAGGAAGCCGAACAGGTAAGTGCACTGCTGGCCGAGGAACGTGCCGTAGGCGACGCCCTCCACACCGCCGCCGAGCAGCGAGATGAGGTCGGGGTACACCAGCGCCGCGCCGATGACCATGTACAGGGGTACGCTGTGGCCGGTTTTCTTCGCGATGCTCCAGCCCAGCAGGATCGGCAGGAAGAAGAAGAACGAGTCCGCCATGCCGTAGATGATCTGGTAGGTCGGGCTGCTCGCGCTCAGCACGTTCAGCGTGGTGAGCAGCACCAGCAGCACCTTGACCATACCGGTGCCAAGCATCGCCGGCAGCATCGGGGTCAGGCAGCCGGAGATAAAGCCGAACAGGCGCTGGATGACGTTGCCCTCCGCCTTCTGCGGCGCGGCGCCGCCGCCCTCTTCGGCGAAGTTGCCGAGCTTCTTGAACTCCTTGAAGAGGTTCGAGACCTCGTTGCCGATGACGACCTGATACTGGCCGCCCTGTTTGATGACGCTCTTGACGCCCTTGATCGCCTTGACGGCGTCGTCGTTCGCCTTGCCCTCGTCGTTGAGAACGAGACGCAGACGCGTCATGCAGTGGGAAGCGCTGGCGATGTTGCCTGCGCCGCCGACCGCGTCGACGATCTTTTTCGATGTTGCTGCGTAATCCAGTGCCATGGGATGTCCTCCTTTTGATTTTTGTTAAAAAGCGTTAAAACCATTACTTATCATAAACCATATTATACAAAAAAATCAAGTGTATATCTAATATTTATCATACAAGGTTACCGGCTGCGAAAGAATCGGGCCGAAGCACAGCTTCAGCCCGATTTTTGATGTGGTTCCAGAGCGCGGATCAGCCCTTTTTCGCTTCCGCTTCCAGCATGGCCTCGATCTTCCGGCGATCGTCGGGGTCCAGCTCGTCCGTCTTGCCGGAGAAGAAGTCCTCGATCACGCCGTAGTGCACGCCGGTCTTGTAGTTGATTTTGAAATCAATGATACCAAGGCGCTCCTTGATTTCACGCATTTCCTGATTCGTCATTCGCTGCCTCCTCTTCCTCGGGGTCTTCGACCTCGATCTGCTTGATGTTCATTTCGTTTCCCTGCTGCAGCCATGTGTTGCCGCTGCCGCAGTGGGGACAGGTCTTGCCGTACTGTACCGTGGGGTAGGTCTTTTTGCAGTCGTCGCACCAGGTGATGGCGGGGATGGTCTCGCATTGGAGCTTCGCGCCGTCGAAGAGCGGGAACTTCTTCGTGTACCAGTTCCAGTAGTCGTAGAGGTACGACGTCACGATGCCGGAGACCTCGCCAAATTCCAGCGTCACGGAGGCGATCTTTTTGACCTTGTTTTCCTCCGCGATCTTGGTGACCTGCTTGACCACGTAGTTTACTAAGCCGAGTTCGTGCATAGGATTACTTGGCGGCCGCCTTCTTGCGCACGATCTTGATGCCGCGCTTGGGCAGGTACGCGCCGATGGCCTTGAACTTGTCCTCGGCGGGAACCATCTTGGAATACGCGTCGCCCATGTTGCGCACGAGGTGGATGGCGTCGAACTTGCACTGGACGGTGCACATGCCGCAGCCCAGGCACTTGTTGGTGTCGACCACGCTCCGGCCGCAGCTCAGGCAGCGGGAGGCCTCACTCTTGATCTGCTCCTCGGTGAGGATCAAATGCTCGTCGCTCATGGTGCGCACCTTCGCCGGGTCAAAGCCCTTGACCGCGCGCTTGGGCTTCTTGAACTGCTCGGGGGAGAGCACGATGTCGTCCTTGTTGAGCGCCGTGAAGTGGCGGGTGTTGCGGTGGATGGTGAGGGACTGGCCCTCGTTGACGAAGCGGTGCAGGGACACAGCGCCCTCGCGGCCCATCGCCAGCGCGTCCACCACGAACTTCTGGCCGGAGTACGCGTCGCCGCCGACGAAGATGTCGGGCTCGGCGGTCTGGAGCGTGACGGGGTCGGCCTTCGCGGTGCCGTTGCGGTTGAACTCGACCTTGGTGCCCTTGAGCAGCTCCTTCCAGTCCGCCTTCTGGCCGATGCAGTAGAGGACGGTGGTGCACTTTTCGGAGGTGGTCTCGCTGTCGTCGAACTTGGGATCGAAGCGGCCCTCGGCGTTCTTGACGGAAACGCACTTGCGGAACTTGATGCCCGCGCACTTGCCGTCCTTGACGTCGATCTCGGTCTGGCCCCAGCCGTCGTGGATCACGACGCCGTCCGCCTTGCACAGCTCCTGATCCTCCTCGCCCATGGGCATGTCCGCGTAGGACTCGAGGCAGTAGAGGTTGACGCTCTTGGCGCCCTGACGGATGGCGGTGCGCGCCACGTCCGCGCCGATGTTGCCGCCGCCGATGACGACCACGTTGCCGCTGAGCTTCTTGGCCTTGCCGGCGTTGACGGTCTTGATGTAGTCCACGCCGGACATGACGTTCGCGGCGTCCTCGCCGGGGATGCCCAGCTTACCGCCGTTCTGCAGGCCGATGCCGACGAAGAAGCCCTTGTAGCCCTCGTCGCGCAGCTGCTGAATGGTAACGTCCTTGCCAACCTCAACGCCGCACTTGAACTGCACGCCCATCTCCTTGAGGATGTCGATCTCGGCGTTGACCACGTCCTTTTCCAGACGGAAGTTGGGAATGCCGGTGACCATCATGCCGCCGGGGACGGCGTCCTTCTCGAACACGACGGGGTAGTAGCCCTCGATGGCGAGGAAGTACGCGCAGGCGAGACCCGCGGGGCCGGAGCCGATGATGGCGATCTTCTGGTCAAAGTGCTCGCGGGTGGTGGAGACCATGGGCGGGACATAGCGATGCTCCGCGTTGAGGTCCTGCGCGGCGATGAACTGCTTGATGTCGTCGATGGCGAGCGCCTCGTCGATCGTGCCGCGGGTGCACTCATCCTCGCAGTACTTGCGGCAGATCGCGCCGCAGACGGCGGGGAAGGGATTGTCGCGCTTGATGAGCTCGAGCGCCTCGCGATACTTGCCCTCGCTGGCCATCTTGATGTAGCCCTGAATGGCGATGTGCAGCGGACATGCGGTCTTGCACGGGGCGGTGCCGGTGGGCCAGGTCTGGATGACGCCGTTTTCGTTCTTGTAGTTCCAGTTCCACTTGTCCTCGCCCCAGACGCTGTCGCTGGGCAGCTCGGCCTTGGGATACTCGATGGGGCCTTCCTTGGTGCAGAGCTTCTGGCCCAGGCGCACCGCGCCGGCGGGGCAGACTTCAACGCACTTGCCGCAGGCGACGCAGTTCTCGGGGTTCACGTCCGCGGTGTAGGCGGAGCGGGACATATTCGGCGTGTTGAACAGCTGGGAGGTACGCAGCGCGTTGCAGATACCCACCGCGCAGTTGCACAGACCGAAGATCTTGTTCTCGCCGTCGATGTTGGTGATCTGGTGGACGTAGCCCTTCTCCTCGGCCTTGTGGAGAATGTCCATGGCCTCCTCGTAGCTGATGTCGTGGCCCATGCCGGTCTCGCGGCAGTAGTCGGCAAAGTCGCCGACGCCGATGCACCAGTACTGCTCGATGTCGCCGGAGCCTTCGCCGCGGATGCGCTGCTGCTTGCGGCAGGAGCAGATGCCGACGCCGATGTGGCCCTCATACTTCTTGAGCCAGTGGGAGATGTGCTCGATGTCAAGGGATTCGCAGTTGGCGGGGATCGCCTGCTCGACGGGGATGACGTGCATGCCGATGCCGCCGCCTCCGGGAGGCACCATCTGCGTGATGCCGGCGAGCGGCAGGTAGGTCATGCGCTCAAAGAAGTCGACCACCTTGGGCGTGACCGGGGAGATCTCCGGCCGCATGACCATGATCTCGGCGCTGCCGGGCACGAACATATCCAGCACCCAGCGCTTTTCGTGAGCGGGATTCTTGCCGTCGAGGTTCTCGAAGTGCCACTCGACCAGACTTGCCTGGCACAGCGCCTCGAGCACCTTCTCCAGGCGGATGGAATCGAGGCCGCTGAGCTTTTGCAGCTGCGCGAAGGTCTTGGGCTTGCGCTTGCCCATCTTGAGCGCGAGGTCGAGGCAGTCGTCTGCAATGTCCTTGCCGTAGCGCCGCTCGGCGTACTGCAATCCGCAGTCGATGCCCCAGTACTCGGGGGATTCCGTCGACATCTTTTCGAGGCCGAGCAGAATTTCCTTGCGGTCGGTGATGATCTTTCCGAGCTTGAAGATCTTCTCGTCGCGGGTCAGTTGAGCCATAGGTTTCTCCTCTCCTTCTGTGGAATTGTACTATCCCATACTATTCCGTATGATACCACAGCTTTTCCGCTTTTGCAAGAGAGACCGGCGGCTGGCGGGAATGGGAAAAGTTGTGTCATTTTGACAGAAGTTCTTGCATTTTGAATCACTTTCGGTTACAATGAATCCACATATCGGCAGACTGACTGCCAGAGACAGAGAAACTGTTTTGGAGGAAAGAAATGATGAAAAATCTCAAGAACACCCTGAGCCGCGTGGCTCTCG
>CAMJGU010000054.1 GCA_946405325.1 uncultured Clostridia bacterium
TGCCATGAAAAACCGCATCCGCAACTTCTTCTTCGGCAAGCCGCTCAAGGATTCCGAGCTTGCCAACGAGCGCTTGAGCGTGTTCTGGGGCGTGCCGGTGTTTTCGAGCGACACCATCTCCACCGTCACCTACGCGGGCGAGGAAATTCTGATCGTGCTGATCCCGATTCTCGGTATCGCGGCGTACCGGCGTTTTCTGTGGATCGTGGCGGCGCTGATCGCGCTGCTGCTGATGCTGATCCTCGGCTACCGCCAGACCATCGCCGCCTATCCGCAGGGCGGGGGCGGATATACGGTTGCGCTGGACAATCTGGGCGAACGCGCGGGCGTGGTCGCCGGCGCGTCGCTGGTGGTGGAATATGTGCTGATCGTCGCGGTCAGTGCCAGCGCCGCAGCCGCCGCGGTGGTGTCCGTGTTCCCGCCCGCCGAGCCGTTCAAGCCGTGGATCGCGTTTGTGCTGATTGCGGTGATCTCCTGGCTGCATCTGCGCGGCACGCACGCCGCGGCGGTGGTCGTCGGCATTCCCACCTATCTGTTCGTGGCGGTCATGCTGGCGATGGTGGTGCTTGGTATCGTGCGGTGGAACGGGATCAGCGTCGTTCCCACGCTGCCGGAGTCCCAGCATCTGACGGATCGTGAGCTGCTGTATCTGACGCTCAACGCCTTCGCCTCCGGCTGTACGGCGCTGGCGGGCATCGAGGCGGTGTCCAACGGCGTCGCGAACTTCCGCGAACCGGCGCAGCGCACCGCGCGCGGCGTGCTGGTGGTGATGGGCGTCATCGTCGCGGTTTTGTTTCTCGGCATCAGCGTGATCTCCAACCTTTACCGCATCGTGCCGAACAACTTAAACACGGTGATGAGCCAGCTTGCGGGGAACATTTTCGGTTACAACACGCTGATGTACTTCGTGGTGCAGGGCTTTACCGTCGTGATCCTCTCGCTCGCGGCGAACACGGCGTTCGCCGATCTTCCGCATCTCATGGCGATGATGGCGGAGGACCGCTATCTCCCCCGGCGGCTGATCTTCCGCGGCAGCCGCCTCAACTACACCAACGGCATCCTGTTTCTCTTCCTCGCGTCCGGCGTCCTGACGCTGGTGTTCGAGGCGAACCAGCACAAGCTGCTCCCGCTGTTCGCGAGCGGCATCTTTATCTCGTTCTTTCTCAATCAGCTGGGGATGCTGCGCTACTGGCGCCGCAGCCGCGGCAAGCATTGGATCCTGCACAGCGCGGTCAACGCCGTGGCGCTGATCGCGACCACCGTGACGCTCGCGGTGCTGGTCGTGACCCGCTTCCTCTCCGGCGCGTGGGTCACGCTGCTGGGCATTTTGCTGCTCACGGAGTTGATGCTCGGCATCCACCGCCACTACGTCAACGTCCGCCGCGACCTGACCATTCCCACGCTCGATGAGGCGCGGAGCATGCTCAGCTCCACCAAGGCGGGCAAGGCGATCCTCCCGATCCGCCGCCTCAACCGCGCGTTCATCAAGGCGTACAACTGTGCCGAGGACATGGGCTTCACCGAGATCGAGCTCTACTACGTCGGCGGCAGCGAGCAGGAAGCGCTGGCGCTCCGCGCCCAGGTCGAGGAGCTGGGTCTCAAGTGCAGGTTTGTCTACGACATCACGGAGTACCGCAACACCGAGGATCTGCTGATCCGCCACATCGAGGCCGAGGAGCGCATGCAGCACCATCACGAGCACCTGACGGTGATCATCCCCAGCCTTGTGACCCAGAATCCCCTCAAGCAATCTCTGCACAACGAGACCTCCCGCGTGCTGATGCAGCGCCTTGCCCGGCACCGGTACGTCTACGTGTTTCAGGTGCCGTATCTGCTGGAATAAGAAAAGAAGCCGCTTGCGCGGCTTCTTTTTTATGCTCTCAATGCACCAGCGTGCCGACGTTCTCGCCCGCGGCAACGCGGAGGATGTTCTTCGGGTCCTTGAGCGCGAAGACGTACACCGGGATATTGTTGTCCATCGCGAGGCTCGTCGCGGTTAAGTCCATGACGCCCAGACGCTTCGCCAGCACCTCGTCATAGCGGATCTCGTCGTACTTCGTCGCCGTCGGGTCCTTCGCCGGATCGGCGCTGTACACGCCGTCGATGTTCTTCGCCAGCAGAATCACGTCCGCGCCGATCTCCGCCGCGCGCAGCACCGTGCCGGTGTCCGTGGAGAAGAACGGGTGGCCCGTGCCGCCCGCGAACAGGACGACCTTCCCCTCGCGCAGGTGCTTCATCGCCCGCTCGTGGGTGTAATACTCCGCGAACTCGTGCATCTCCATCGCCGTCATCACGCGGGCGGGGACGCCCTTTTGTTCCAGCACGTCGCTGACCGCAAGACAGTTCATCACCGTCGCCAGCATGCCCATGCGGTCGGCGCGGGTGCGCTCGATGTAGCCCTCGCCGTTCTTGACGCCGCGCCAGAAGTTGCCGCCGCCGATCACGACGCCGACCTCGACGCCCTGCGCGACGCATTCTTTGATGACGTCGCAGACCTCGCCCATGACCTTAAAGTCAAAGCCGGTCTTGTTCGCGCCCGCCAGCGCTTCGCCGCTGATTTTGAGCAGGATACGCTTGTACTTCATTGCCATACTGTTCTCCTCCCTATTCACAAAACGCCCGCAGCAGCCCCATGAGCTGCTCCTTGCCGTCGCCCTTCTCCGCGGAGAACGGCACCAGCATCTCACTTTCGTCCAGATCCAAGGACTCGCGGATCAGCGCAAGATTCGGCTCGATCTCGCTCTTTTTGAGCTTGTCCAGCTTGTTCGCCACCACGATCATCGGGCAGCCGCTCGTGCGGAAAAAGTCGCACATCGTCTCATCGTCCTTCGTGGGCTTGTGCCGCGCGTCGACGATCAGCACGCCGAGGTCGATGAGCCCGCTGGACTGGAAGTAGTTCTCCATCAGCTTGCCCCAGCGGTCACGCTCGGACTTGCTGACCTTGGCGTAGCCGTAGCCCGGCAGGTCGACGAGGTAGAGCTTCTCGTCGATCAGAAAGTAGTTGATCTGCGTGGTTTTCCCCGGAGACGCGCCCACGCGGGCGAGGTTTTTGCGGTTTAAGATGCGGTTGATGACCGAGGATTTCCCCACGTTCGACCGTCCCGCGAACGCCAGCTGCTTGCGCCCGTCGCGGATGAACTGCGCCGGAGACGCCGCGGAGAGAATGAACTCCGCCTTGTTGAAGTTGATCGCCATGGTTATACCCTCAATGTCGTGGTCAGCACGCTCTCCCGCGGTTCCAGGAACGCGTCCAGCCCCTTGCCCGAAAAGCTCTCCGGCAGCACCAGCGCCTCAGCGAACACCGCGTCCACCGTCTCCACGGGAACAAAGTGCAGCCGCTCGCGGACGCTCCGGTCGATGTCGTCCAGGTCCTTTTCGTTCTCCTGCGGCAAAATGACCGTATGTAAGCCCGCGCGGAGCGCCGCCATCGTCTTTTCCCGCAGTCCGCCGATGGGCATGACCCGCCCGCGGAGCGTGACCTCGCCGGTCATGGCAACGTCGTGCCGCACAGCGCGTCCGGTCAGCGCCGAGAGCAGCGCCGTAGTGATGGCGATGCCCGCGGACGGCCCGTCCTTCGGCACCGCGCCCTCCGGGAAGTGGATGTGGATGTCCTTATTCTTGTAGAACTCCGGCTCGATGCCCAGCTCCGCGGCGCGGGAGCGCAGGCACGAGAGCGCCGCCTTGCAGCTCTCCTGCATCACGTCGCCGAGGTTGCCGGTCAGCTCCAGCTTGCCGCTGCCGTCCATGACGTTGACCTCGACGGGCAGGATCTCACCGCCCACCTGCGTCCACGCAAGGCCGTTGACCACGCCGACGAGATCCTTCTTCGCCGCCTTTTCCCGCGTATAGCGCGGCACGCCGAGGTAGGTATCGACGTTCTCCGCCGTCACGGTGACGCGCTTGGCGTCGGTCGTGTTCAGCGCCATAGCGGTCTTGCGGCAAAGCTTCGCGAGCTGGCGCTCCAGCTGGCGCACGCCGCTCTCGCGGGTGTAGTTCGCAATCACCGCGCGCACCGCGTTTTCGTCGATGCGCAGCGCCGCCTTGGGCACGCCGTGCTCCGATTTCTGCTTCGGCAGCAGGTGGCGCAGCGCAATCTGCACCTTCTCCTCGTCGGTGTAGCTGGGCAGCTCGATGACCTCCATGCGGTCGAGCAGCGGGCGTGGGATCGTGTCCGTCGTGTTCGCGGTCATGATGAACATGACGCGGCTCAGGTCGATGGGGATTTCCAGATAATGGTCGCGGAACGCGTGATTCTGCTCCGCGTCCAGCACCTCCAGCAGCGCCGACGCCGGGTCGCCGCGGTGGTCAGACCCCAGCTTGTCGATCTCGTCGAGCACCAGCAGCGGATTCATCGAACCGCTGCGGCCGATCGCCTCCACGATGCGGCCGGGCATCGCGCCGACGTAGGTCTTGCGGTGGCCGCGGATGTCCGCCTCGTCCCGCACGCCGCCGAGGCTCAATCGCGCGACCTTGCGGTTCATGGCTTTTGCCACAGACAGCGCGATGGAGGTCTTGCCGACGCCCGGAGGCCCGACAAGGCAAAGCACTTGCCCCTTCGCGTCATCCTTGAGCGCGCGGACGGCGATGAACTCCAAAATGCGCTCTTTGACCTTCTCCATGCCGAAGTGGTCGCGCTCCAGAATTTTCCGCGCCGCGTCCACGCTGGCGCGCTCCTTCGTGAGGTTGTTCCACGGCAGCTCCAGCACCGTGTCGAGGTACGTCCGCAGCACGGACGCCTCGCTGCTGGAATACGATTGCTTCGAGAGGCGATCCACGTCTTTTAAGAGCTTCTTCTCCGACTCCTCCGGCAGCCTCAATGCCACGATGTGGTCGCGGTACTCGTTCAGCTCCTCGTCGGCGTCCTCGCCCTCGCCGAGCTCGTTTTGCAGCACCTTGATCTGCTCGCGCAGCACGAAATCCCGGTGGATGCGGCCCACACGGTCGCGCACCTTGCTTTCGATCTCCTGCTCGAGGGCGATGACTTCGCTCTCGCGGCGCAGCAGCTCGTTCACACGCCGCAGCCGCAACAGAGGACGCAGCTCCTCGAGGATCATCTGCTTATCCTGATAGCGCACGTTCACATGCTGGGCGATGAAGTCCGCGATGTACCCCGGCTCCGTACCGGTGAACACCTCGGCGAGGATCTCCGCCGTCAGATTCTGCGTCAGCTCCACATACTCGCCGAAGTTGGCGTAGGTCTGGCGCAGCAGCGCCTCTGTCCGCGTGCCGGGACGCACGGGCGCCTGCTCCTCGATCAGTTCGATCTGCGCCTGCAAAAAGGGCTCGCGCTGCCACAGGCGTTTGAGCCGCGCGCGCTGCCTGCCCTCCACGATGACGCGGATCACATGGTCGCTGACGCGCAGCACCTGCGAAATTTTCACCAGCGTGCCGATGGCGTAGAGGTCGCCTTCCTGCGGCAGATCGACGTTGACCTCCCGCTGCGTGACGACGAACAGCTCCCGGTCGCCCTCCATGGCGCGCTCCAGCGCGCGCATGGAGATCAGGCGCTCGAGATCAAAGCTCGCGGTCAGCCGCGGAAAGACCACCAGCCCCCGCAAAGCGAGGGCCGGAATATTTTTGGTCACAGGTTCCATCGTTTACTCCTAGGACGCCGAGTCGAATTCCGGCGAACCGATGACAGGCGTCTTCACCGCCTCTGCGCTCTTCTCCTCCGCCTTGCGGTGGGTGAGCGTCGGCTTGAAGCCGTCGACGATGCAGCCCTTGGTCACCGTAACCGTCTCGATGGTCTTGTCCGACGGAATGTCGTACATCACGGGCATCAGCACGCTTTCCATCACCGCGCGGAGGCCGCGGGCGCCGATGTTGCGCTCGATCGCCTTGTCCGCCACGGCTTCCAGCGCGTCGGGCTCAAAAACGAGCTTTGCGCCGTCGTAGGATAAGAGCTTTTGGTACTGCTTGACCAGCGCGTTCTTCGGCTCGGTCAAAATACGCACCAGATCCTCGCGCGTCAGCGCGTCCAGCGCGGTGATGACCGGAAGCCTGCCCACCAGCTCGGGGATGATACCGAACTTCAGCACGTCGTGGGGCTGCACGTCCCGCAGGATCTTGCTGTTTTCCTTCTCCTTCTTCGACTCCACCACCGCTTCAAAGCCCATGCTCTTGCGATCCATGCGGTTTTCGATGATCTTGTCGATGCCCTCGAACGCGCCGCCACAGATGAAGAGGATGTTGTGGGTGTCGATCTGGATGAACTCCTGATGCGGGTGCTTGCGTCCGCCCTGCGGCGGGACGTTCGCCACCGTGCCCTCGACGATCTTCAAAAGCGCCTGCTGCACACCCTCGCCGGAGACGTCGCGGGTGATGGAGGTGTTCTCGCTCTTGCGCGCGATCTTGTCGATCTCGTCGACGTAGATGATGCCGCGCTCGGCGAGCTCCACGTCGTAGTCCGCCGCCTGCAGCAGACGCAGCAGGATGTTCTCCACGTCGTCGCCGACGTAGCCGGCCTCGGTCAGCGTGGTCGCGTCCGCGATGGCGAACGGCACCTTCAGAATGCGCG
>CAMJGU010000055.1 GCA_946405325.1 uncultured Clostridia bacterium
CCGCTCTCCGACGGCAGCGGCGATATCGTCGTCGCCACCACGCGTCCCGAGACGATGCTCGGCGACTCCGGCGTGGCGGTCAATCCGGAGGACGAGAAGTTCAAGCACCTCATCGGCAAGACCTGCATCCTGCCGCTGGTGAACCGTGAAATTCCCATCGTGGGCGACGAATACTGCGAGATCGGCTTCGGCACCGGCGCGGTGAAGATGACCCCCGCCCACGACCCCAACGACTTTGAGGTGGGCCTGCGCCACAACCTCGAGGTCATCCGCGTCATCGCCGACAACGGCACGATCAACGAAAACGGCGGCAAGTACGAGGGGCTCGACCGCTACGAGTGCCGCAAGCAGATCGTCAAGGATTTGGACGAGCAGGGCTATCTGGTCAAGACCGAGGACTACAGCCACAACGTCGGCACCTGCTACCGCTGCCACAACGACGTGGAGCCGCTGATCTCCGCGCAGTGGTTCGTGAAGATGGAGCCGCTTGCCAAGGAGGCGCTGCGCGTCGTCAACGACGGCACGATCAAATTCGTCCCCGAGCGTTTCGCCAAGACCTACACCAACTGGATGGAGAACTGCCACGACTGGTGCATCTCCCGCCAGCTCTGGTGGGGCCACCAGATCCCTGCGTGGTACTGCGACGAGTGCGGCCACATCAACGTCAGCCGCGAGGACCCGACGAAGTGCGAGAAGTGCGGCTGCGAGCGTTTGACCCGTGAAGAGGATGTCCTTGACACCTGGTTCTCCTCCGCGCTCTGGCCGTTCTCGACCATGGGCTGGCCGGATACGAACGCGCCTGATCTCAAGTATTGGTATCCCACCTCCGTTATGGTCACGGGCTACGATATCATCTTCTTCTGGGTCGCGCGCATGATCTTCTCCGGCATGGAGCAGATGAAGCGCGAGCCGTTCAAGACGGTCTTTATCCACGGCCTCGTCCGCGACGACAAGGGCCGCAAGATGAGCAAATCCCTCGGCAACGGCATCGACCCGCTGGAGATGGCGGACAAGTACGGCGCGGACGCGCTGCGCTTCAACCTCATCACCGGCAACAGCCCCGGCAACGACATGCGCTTCTATGTCGAGAAGTGCGAGGCGATGCGCAACTTCGCCAACAAGATCTGGAACGCCAGCCGCTTTGTGATGATGAACCTCACCATCGACCATGTCGAGCTGCCCGAGAAGCTGGAGCTGGAGGACAAGTGGATTTTGTCCAAGCTCAATACCCTCATCAAGGAAGTCACCGACAACATGGACGCCTTTGAGCTCGGCGTCGCGTCCGCCAAGGTCTACGACTTCATCTGGGACAACTACTGCGACTGGTTCATCGAGCTGACCAAGGCGCGCTTGAACGGCGAAGACGAGCAGGCGAAGAAGAATGCCCAGAACGTGCTGTGCTACGTGCTGATCGAGACGCTCAAGCTGCTGCACCCGTTCATGCCGTTCATCACGGAGGAGATCTGGCAGGCGCTGCCGCACGGCAAAAATGACGAGGGCGTTGAGTACCTCATGCTCTCGAAGTGGCCGGAGTGGAACGACGCGTTCGCCTTCCCGGCGGAGGAGCAGGCGATGGGCATGGTGATCGAGGCGATCACCGCCGTCCGCGCCCGCCGCAACGAGATGAACGTCGCGCCGTCGAAGAAGGTGCACTACACCATCGCCACCGCCCACGCGGACACGTTCGCCGCGGGCAAGCCGTTCTTCCTGCGCCTCGCGTCCGCGAGCGACGTGACGGTCGAGGCGGCGGACGCCGCCGCGCCGGAGGGCACGGTGGAGGTCGTGACCCACGCCGCGCGCGTGTTCATGCCGCTTGCCGAGCTGGTGGACTTTGAAAAGGAGCTCGCGCGCATTGCCAAGGAGAAGGCGAACGCCGAGAAGCAGCTCGCCGGGATCGAGGGCAAGCTCAAGAACGAGAACTTCGTCTCCAAGGCGCCCGAGGCGGTCGTCAACGCCGAGCGCGAGAAAGCGGAAAAGCTGCGCGCGCTCATCGAGAAGCTCGACGCCAGCGCCGCGGCGATGAAAAAGTAAAGACGTTTTGTGAAACGGTTTCACGCTTCCGTAGAAAGGAAAGGGGCTTACGCGCTGCCGCGTAAGCCCCTTTGTTATTTGCGTCGTACGATACGCTGTTTATTGTTTTGATGCTGTACCCCGTTTTCCCACCCTTACGCTTTGACTTCCGCGGTTTGCAGCGGGAAGCGCAGGATCACGTTGTTGGTCTCCAGCGAGTGCACGTAGCTGATGTCGGAGGCGATCGCGCCGAGCACCTTCAGGCCCAGGCGCTCCTCGGGATCGAGGGAGCCGTCGTCGATCGCCATGGCGATCTGGCGCTCCACGTCGAAGACGGGGCACTTGTCCTGCATGCGGATGATCAGCTCCTTCGGGTCGTAGACGACGCGCAGGTCGATGCCGGGGTCCTTCTTGCACTTGGGGAAGCCGTATTCAATGGTGTTCGTCGCCAGCTCCTCAAAGCACAGCGCCGCGCGGTTGCCAACCTTGGAGTCGATGCGGTGGCCCCTGCAGAAGAGCTGGATCTGCTCCGAGACCAGCGACACGTCGTCCATGTCGCGGATGTCGAGGAAGATCACGTCGCCGGGGCCGCGGTGGAAGCCCTCAGGCAGGTCCATGAAGTCCTCCAGTGTGGGGGCGAGCTTGCGCGCCTTGATGCAGTAGAAGATCCAGACCGTGATGAGCGTGAGGAGATCGCTGACAAAATAGCTCGCGAAGATGCCGTATGCGCCGAAGAGCGCGCCGAGCGCAAACGCGCAGCCCACCACATAGACAAGCGAGGACACGAAGGTCAGCGCCTGCATGTTCCGCGTGCGGCCGATGGCCTGCAAATAGGTGATGCGGGAGCGCACGATGCCGTTGATCGGCGCTTGCAGCGCGACCATGCGGATCGCGAACGACGCCATATCCAGCAGCTGCTCGTTCGCCTCCTTGATGTAGAACGCCGCGATGGGCCGCGCGAAGATCAGAAACAGCGCGCAGACCGCGCCGCAGAAGATCACGCAGTTGCGGTAGATGCACTTCTTCGATTCGCTGATGCCCTCGTCGTTCATCTCGCCGTAGAGCACGCCGATGAGCATAGACGTGGCGTCCGCAAGGCCGACGGCAAAGAACTGCGTGAAGTTGCACAGGCTGTTCTCCACGCTCATGGCGGTCATCGCCATCGCGCCGCCGTAGAAGATGATCAGCTTGTTTACCAGCACGGGGCGCAGCACGCTCGCCACGCGGCGCACCGCCTTCTCCGTGCCGCAGGAGAGCAGGTGCAGCATCTCCCGGACGCTGGTGGAGAGGGGAACGAAACGCAGCATGCGGTCCGACGTGCGGAAGTGCAGGAACAGGTACGCGACCTCGAGATACTGCGCGACCGAGGTAGCGAGACCCACGCCGAACATACCCATCTTGAAATAGACCGCCACAAAATCAAAGAACACGTTCAGCGCCGAGCAGAGCATCGAACCCGCCATGACGCGCTTGCGCCCGCTGTCCATCTGGATGCCGGAGGTCAGTACGCCGGTCATGATCAGCGCCGGCAGGCCTGTGACGACGCCGCGCAGGTAGATCGCGGCGGGCGCGACCAGCCCCTCGCCCTTGCCGGACGCGCCGAGGAAGATCGCCAGCGGCTCCGCGCCGATGAGCAAAATCACCATCAAAGCGGTGGAGACGATCGTGCCGAGGTACATGACCGCGCTGAACAGGCGGTTGAAGTCCTTCACGTCGCCGCGGCCCAGCGCCCGCGTGCAGAGCGTGCGCGTACCCATGGCAAACATGCCGCCGAAAATGCCCGCGATGCTGAAGATCGGGTGGGAAATGCCCGCGGCGGCGAGGTCGTCCGCGCTGAAAAAGCGGCCGACGATCAGCCCGTCGATCAAGCCGGCGCCCACGTTGGTCAGCTCGATCAGGGAAAACGCGATGAACAGGTCGTAAAACGTCTGGTCCAGGATGACCCAGCGGTTAGCGTGTTTCTTTTGGAATAGCTTCATGGTTTCACCTCTGGTTCCATCGACCGCTGCGCCCTCCGCGCATCAGCAGACTAAAAATTTTTTAGCACTGCTAATAGTTTACTCCAATCGGAGGCGGACTGCAAGATAAAATTCGATCTCTTCGCCGTTTTCCGACAAACATCATACGAACGGACAAACTATAATCGCTGTGTACGAACGGTACGCGGCGTTTTTTTCGCGCCGCGCAAACACACGAAGGAGGGCGGAGCCTTGGAGGTCAAATCCACAACCAACGACCGCGCGCTGACGCTTGCGCTGCGCGGGGAGCTGGATCATCACGCCGCACGGGAGACCGTGACGGCGATCGAGCGCGCGCTGGAGGCGGGGCTGCCGATGCAGCTCGTGCTGGACTTCGGCGGCGTCACGTTCATGGACAGCTCCGGCATCGCGGTGGCGATGCGCGCGCGGCGGCGCATGGCGGCGCTGGGCGGCACGATCGCGATCATCAACGTGCCGGCGCAGGCGAAAAAGGTATTCGACGCGGCGGGCATTGCCTGCGCCGCGAAAACGGAGGGAGAGCCATGAAGATCAAACCGAACAACTACATCGCGCTCGAATTTCTGAGCCGCAGCGTCAACGAGGGCTTTGCCCGCACCGCGGTGGCGGCGTTCGCCGCGCAGCTCGATCCCACGCTCGACGAGCTGGGCGACATCAAGACCGCCGTCAGCGAGGCGGTGACCAACGCCATCGTCCACGCCTATCCGGACGAGCTGGGGAAGATCGGCCTGCGGGCGAGCATCTTCGACGGCAACGTGCTGGAGCTGGTGATCCGCGACTGGGGCTGCGGCATCGCGGACGTGGACAAGGCGCGCGAGCCGCTCTACACCACCGGCGGCGAGGAGCGCAGCGGCATGGGCTTCACGATCATGGAGAGCTTCATGGACGCGCTGATCGTCCGATCCAGGCCGGGACGCGGCACGGTCGTGACCATGAAGCGCCGCATCGCGGCGCGCAGCGGCCGCAAATGAGCGCCGTCGCCGCCGCGGAAAACTTCGCGCTGCTCGAGCGGGCGCAGCAGGGGGACGAGCGCGCCTGTGAGCGCATGGTCAGCGAAAACAGCGCGCTCATCTGGAGCGTGGCGCGGCGCTACTTCGGACGCGGCGTGGAGGCGGACGACCTCTACCAGCTTGGCTGCCTTGGATTCATCAAGGCTGTCAAGGGATTCGACCTTACATACGGAACGCAGTTTTCCACCTACGCCGTGCCGAAGATCGCGGGGGAGATCCGCCGCTTTTTGCGCGACGACGGCCCGGTGAAGGTGGAGCGAGGCACGCGCGAGCGCGCGCTCGCGCTGTATGCCGCGCGGGAGCGGCTGCGCGCCGCACTGGGGCGGGAGCCGGTGCTCTCGGAGCTCGCCGCGGAGCTGGGCTGCGCGGTGGAGGAGATCGCGGAGCTGGAACTGGCGGCGCTGCCGCCGGAGTCGCTGCAAGCGGAGCGCGAGGACGGCATGACGCTGGAGCAGACACTCTCCGACGATCAGGACGAGGACGCGATGGTGGAGCGCATCGCGCTGCGCGCGGGGGTGGACGCCCTGCCGGAGCGGGAGAAGCTGACGATCCTGCTGCGCTTTTACAAGGGGCTCACGCAGGAGCAGACCGCGCGCATTTTGGGCGTGTCGCAGGTGCAGGTCTCACGTCTGGAGCGCCGTGCGCTGGACAAGCTGCGACAAGCACTGGGATAACTACGACGCGTCGCCGGGCGGCAGCGCGGCGTCGTTCTCCTCCTGAAACTCGGTCATCGTCGACCAGTATCGCTTGGGCATCTTCGACATGCGCCCGCGCGGGTTCTCCCGCTCGCGGATGGCGACGGTGTCGTAGAACCGCTTCCACAGCCTGCGGTACGCCGCCTCCTCCTCATCGGGCGGGGCGAGGTGGAAGTCGTCGAGCGGCACGATGCGCGAGCGCCCGCCGGAGTAGAGCAGCGCCTCATGGTGCGTGCGGTCGTAGATGAAGAAGCTTTCGTTGTGGCAGCGCTCGCAGAAGTGGGCGCGCAGCAGCGGCAGCACGCGGTTTTTCGGCTCGATCTCCGCGCCCAGCACGCCGTCGTAGACCGAAAAGCGCAGAAAGCCCCGCAGGTGCTCGACCTCGGTGGCGAGCTGGCGCGCTGCGCGCAGCAGCGGCTGGTACGCGTCGTCGTTCAGCCGCGTCAGGTACGGCGCGCCCTCGCGGTATAGCTTCACGACGAAGCGGTAGATGGCAAGCTCCTTGTCCGGCAGGTGTGTCAGAAACACCCGCCGCAGCAGCGGCAGCACGTCGGGGGAGAGCTTGCGCAGGCTCCGGCTGACGCGCGCGGCGTGCTCCGGCACGGTGACGACGGAGCGGATCTCAAACAGACTGGCGTCCTCATCGCAGGAAATGGCGGTGGGGCGCTCTTTTTGCGTGTAGCTTTCGAAGACGCAGCACAACAGCCCGTCGAAGCTGCCATCGTATTGATAGATGATGTTTCTCCATTGCATGAT
>CAMJGU010000056.1 GCA_946405325.1 uncultured Clostridia bacterium
TGACGATCACCGGCGGGAGGATCAGGATCGGGTTGACGTTGAAAATGTCCGCGATCGCGTCGCCCATCGACGCCATCGTGCCCCACGACGTGCCGGTCGCGAGCGAGGTGATCGAGCAGATCAGCACCACCGCCACAAGGAAAATCCTCGGGCTCAAAATTATTAGCCCGTAGTAAATCATCGTGGGCACCACGCCCGCGTCGCTCCACACGCCGACGAGAATGCCGACCACCGCAAGGATGATGATGGACTGAAGCGCCTTGTAGATGCCGTCGAGCATCATCTTCTCGAGGTCATCCCATCGGAAACCGATGCAAAGCGCCATGATCGCGGCGGCGCAGACGCCGATGAACATCGGCGCATGGACTTCGTCGACACCCATGAACAGGGGATTGTCAAATTCCATGATGGAGCTTGCCATCAGCGCGATCGTGATGCCAAGCACCACCAGCGCGTGCCACAGCTTGACCTGCGGCTAATTCTTTTTCTCACTCATTGTTTCACATACCAACCTTTCTTACAACAATACTGCTTGGGAATGGTGAACTGCGTTTTACGGTAGTAGAAAATGATGTGCTACGTCGCCATGGTAGCATAAAATAGTAAATTTAGCAATCTTTTTTTACCAGCCGAGCTTGGTCATCGCGTCGTCCACCGCCTTGATGACGATGTCAACCTCCTCCTCGGTGGTGACCAGCGGCGGAATGAAGCGGAGAACGTTGCCGTTGGTATTGTTGATGAGCACTTTGCTGTCCTTGAAGCAGAGATCGACCACCGGCTGTCCGCTCTCCTTGGTCACCTGAATGCCGTTGATGAGTCCGAGGCCGCGGATCTCGCCCACCGCGTCGGGATGGTTCTTCTCAATGACCTCGTGGGCGCGCTTGCGGAAGTATTCGCCCACGCGATAACAGTTGTCGAGCACGCCCTCGTTGAGCATCACGTCCAGCGTGGTCATCGCCAGCGCGCAGGCAAGCGGCCCGCCGGCAAAGGTGGAGCCGTGGGTGCCGGGGGTCAGGACCTTGGCGGCGTCGCCCTTGGCGCAGACCGCCGCAATGGGCACGCCGGAGCCGAGCGCCTTCGCCATGGAGCAGCAGTCCGGCTCCACATCGTAGTACTGGTGGGCGAACAGCTTGCCCGTGCGGCCGGAGCCGACCTGCACCTCGTCAAACAGAAGCAGGATGCCCTTCTCGTCGCACAGCTCGCGCAGGCCCTGCAAAAATTCCTTCGTCGCGGGGCGGACGCCGCCCTCGCCCTGCACCGGCTCGGTGAGGATCGCGCAGGTGTACTCGTCCACCAGCGCCTTGACGCTGTCAAGGTCGTTGAAGGTCGCGTAGCGGAAGCCGTCGGGCAGCGGCTCAAAGTAGCGGTGCACGCCGTACTGTCCGGTGGCGGTGGCGGTGGCGAGCGTTCTGCCGTGGAAGCTGTTTTTCATCGTGATGACGACGAAGCGCTCAGGGTGGCCGTGGTCCTTTGCGTACTTGCGCGCCAGCTTGATCTGGCCCTCGTTCGCCTCGGCGCCGGAGTTGGCGAAGAGCACCTTTTCAAAGCAGCTGTTCTCCACGATCAGCTTCGCGGTCTGCACCGCCGGCTCGTTGTAGAAATAGTTGGAGCAGTGGAGCATGGTCTCGGCCCGCTCTTTCAGGCACTCAACGATGCGCGGGTGGCAATGGCCGAGGCCGTTGACCGCGATGCCGCCCACGTAGTCGAGGTACCGGTTGCCGTCCTCGTCGTAGACCCAGCAGCCCTTGCCGCCCTTCATGGCGATCGGCATACGGATGTGGTTGCCGTAGAGGTACTTGTCGCCGTTTTCAATGACTTCCGCGTTGCTGGTCATTCTCTGGATCATGATAGATCTCCTCCCTTTGTGATGATTTGATGCCGATGCTGTCCTGTGCCGTGCCGATGGTCGTGCCGAGGTTTTCGTTCGTAAACGCTTCATAGAGGATGCTGTGGGGCTTTCTGCCGTCGATGATATGAACGCTGGTGACGCCCTCCTCGATCGCCTGCACGCAGCAGTCGATCTTCGGGATCATGCCGCCGGCAATCACGCCCCTGTCCTTGAGCATGGGAACGTCGCGGATATTGAGGTAGCGGATCACGTCGCGCAGCTCAATGGAGTTGCACAGCCCCTCGATGTCGGTGAGCAGGATCAGCTTCTCCGCCCCAAGCGCGCTTGCCAGCTTGCCCGCCGCCGTGTCGCCGTTGATGTTGTAGGTATTGCCCTGCCCGTCCGTTCCCACCGGCGCGACGACGGGGATATAGCCCGCGTCCTGCACCGCGCGGATGGCGGTCACGTCCACGAAGTCGATATCGCCCACGAAGCCCAGCTCCTCGCTGCGCTTGTGGCAATGGTAGATATCGCCGCTGACGCCGGAGAGTCCCACCGCCCTGCCGCCGAGCTTGTTGATATAGCCCACCAGCTCCGTATTCACCTGCCCGACGAGCACCGCCTCCACGACGCGCATGGTATCCTCCGACGTGTAGCGCAGGCCGTTGATGAACTGCACGGGAATGTCCAGCTTCTCCAGCATTTTGTTGATACCGGGGCCGCCGCCGTGGGAGAGCACGGGCTTCATGCCGAGAAGCTGGAGCATGACAACATCGTGCATGACCGCGTCCTTGAGCCGCTCGCTCACCATGGCGTTGCCGCCGTACTTGACGACGACCGTCTTGCCCGCGTACTTTTGCAGGTACGGCAGGGTCTCCATCAAGGTCTCGACCTTCTGAGAAATGTCCATCGGAATCCTCTCCTTTTCAGCCGGATCGCAGGTTATGTCCTATAGTCGCCGTTGATCTTGACGTAATCGTACGTCAAATCACAGCCCCACGCCTTCGCCTGACCGTCGCCCTGATAGAAGCGGACGATGACCGTAATATCGTGCTCGGTGAGAATCTTGGTCGCCAGCTCCTCGGAAAAATCGGTGCCGAAGCCGTCCTTCATCACCTGTACCTCGCCCGCGGCGGATCGGATGATGCAGTCCGCGTGGGTCGGGTCGACGTCCGCGCCGGAGTAACCCGCCGCCGCCATGATGCGGCCCCAGTTGGCGTCGCGCCCGAACACCGCCGCCTTGAAGAGCATGGAGCCGGCGATGGACTTCGCCACCAGCCGCGCGTCGTGCTCGGTGGGCAGCTCATACGCCTCGACCTCGATCAAATGCTGCGCGCCCTCGCCGTCGGAGGCGATGCGGCGGGTGATGTCGAGGCAGATGTGCTCGATCAGGCCCGCGAGCGCCGCCTTGTCCTCCTCGGTCTTGATCTCCACGCCCGACGCGCCGTTCGCCAGCAAAAAGATGGAGTCGTTGGTGGAGGTGTCCCCGTCCACGGTGCACATGTTGAAGCTCTTGTCCACCGCGGCGGAGAGCATTTTCTGGAGGTCGGCGGGGTCGGCGGCGGCGTCGGTGGTGACGTAGACCAGCATGGTCGCCATGTTCGGGTGGATCATGCCGCTGCCCTTCGCCATCGCGCCGATGCGCACCGTGCCGCCGGAGAGCTGCAGCTCGTAGGCGGACTCCTTCTTTTTCGTGTCGGTGGTCATAATCGCCCACGCCGCGTCGGTGCCCTTTTCCCTGCTCATGTTGGGCACAATATGGCGCACGCCGTCGATCACGCGCTCGTAGGGAAGCCGCTGGCCGATGACGCCGGTGGAGCAGACGAAGCACTCGTCCTCACCGATGCCCAGCAGCTTCTCCGCCTCGCGCTCGACCGCGCGGGCGTCCTCGATACCCTGTGTGCCGGTGGCGGCGTTGGCGTTGCCGCTGTTGATGACGATGGCGCGCGCCTTGCCCTTTTTCAGGATCTCGCGGCCGAGGATGACCGGCGCGGCGCAGAACTTGTTGGTCGTGAAGCACGCCGCGCAGGAGCAGGGCTGCTCGGAATAGACCACGGCAACGTCCGGCTTTTCCTGTTTCTTGTTGGGGTTCTTCACGCCCGCGTAATACGCGCCGGCGGTGAAGCCCTGCGGCGCGGTCACGCCGCCCTCAATGAGTTTGTACTCCATGTTCTTGCTCCCTTCTGCTATTTTGTCATTCACCATAGATTACGGGTACATTGCGGGGTACATGAGGCCCGTCGTCTCCGGAATGCCCATGATGAGGTTCATGTTCTGGATCGCCTGGCCCGCCGCGCCCTTGCCGATGTTGTCGATAACGGAGCTGACGATCAGGCGATGGGTGCGCGCGTCGTAGGTCGGCGTCATGGCGCAGAAGTTCGTGCCGTACACCCACTTGGTCTGCACCGGCTTTGACGCGGGATAGACCTGCACGAAGGGCTCGTCCTTGTAGAAGCTGTCGTACAGCGCGAACAGCTCGTCGTTGGTGTAGTCGCGGTCGAGCGTGGCGTAGATCGTGACCTCGATGCCGCGCACCTGCGGGAGCAGATGCGGCTGGAAGTTGATGTACTGCCAGGTTTCCGGCTTCATCAGATCCTTGCCCGTGATATAGGCGATGTTCTGCTCAATCTCCGGCGTATGGCGGTGACCGCCGCCGAGGGCGTAGGCGCAGAAGTTGTTCTCCGCCTCGGTGAGGATCTTGTTGGTCGCGGGACGGCGTCCCGCGCCGGTGTAGCCGCTCTTGGCGTCGATGACGATGGTGTTCTCCACAATATGACCGGTCTTGAGCATCGGCTGGAGGCCGAGGGTCGAGGCCGTGGGATAGCAGCCGGGGTTCGCGATGACGCTCTTGCCCTTGGCGAGATCGCGCATGACCTCGGGGATGCAGTAAACGGCGTTTTTCGTCAGCTCCGGCTCCGGATGTTTCTGACCGTACCACTTCTCCCAAACGTTCACGTCACGGAAGCGGATGTCCGCGCCGATGTCGATGAGCTTCGCGCCCGCGGCGAGGATGATGTCCGCCCAGTGCGGCACATCGCCCGACGGCACCTGAATGAACACCACGTCGCTTGCCTCGGCGGTCGCCTTGACGTTTTCGTCCGTGAGGTCCATGATTTTCTGATCATAGAAGCCGCGCAGCGCGGGATGGTGCTCCGAGATGGGATCGCCCACGCCGAACGAGTCCAGCACGTTGACCAGCTTGCCCTCCGGGTGCGCCACCATCATGCGCAGCAGCTCTCCGCAGACGTAGCCGACGGCACCGATTGCAGAATAACGGATCATGTTTTGCTCCTCCTCCATGAATTTCTCGGCTTTCAACCGGCGAAATGCACAAATATCCATTCGCATTTCCAATTTGTATTGTATAATTCGCACTTAAAAATCACAAGCGAAAGAATTGATTGTCAGCCATTCCAAAACGGAATATAATCAACAAAAAAAGGGAGGTTTCCCATGAGCATTCAGAAGTACATCGCCTATTTGCGCACGGTCGAAACCGGCAGCATCACCCGCTGCGCGGCGGAGCTGGGCTACACCCAGTCCGCGGTGAGCAAAATGATCGCAGACCTTGAGAGTGAATGGAAAGTGCGCCTGCTCGTCCGCGGGAAAACCGGCATTGAACTGACCAGCGAGGGACTGACGCTCCTGCCGACGATCCGCGCAATCATCAAAGACTACAACGACCTCGGCTTTGCCGTCTCCGAGCTGCATGGGCTGCGCTCCGGTCTGCTGCGCATCGGCTGCTTCACAAGCCTTTCCACCAGTGTGCTGCCCAACGCGCTCAAAAGCTTCCATGAAGAGTACCCCAACATCCGCATCCAGCTGTTCAACGGCGAGTATGAGGACATCGCGGCGTGGCTGCGGCGCGGGACGGTCGATTGTGGTTTTCTTCCGCTGCCCGCCGCGCCGGAGTTTGAAACGACCTTTCTCCTGCGGGATTCCTTTGTGGCGATTCTGCCCGAAGGACACCCGATGGCAGATGAGCCGGTCTTCCCTGTCGCGCGGCTTGCGCAGGAGAATTTTGTCAAGCTAAATGAAATACTCGACCTTGAGGTGCATCACTTTCTGGACACGCTGCCGATCCAGCCCCGCATCGCTTATGAAGCGACCAATGACTTCACCCTGCTGGCGATGGTGGAAAGCGGGCTTGGCGTGAGCATCGTCCACGACCTCATTCTCCACCCGCGGCACTATCGTGTCGTACGGCTGCCGTTGGATATGACCCACTACCGGGATGTCGGGCTTGCCGTAAAAAAGGGGATCGTTCCGTCGTCCATCACCAAGCTTTTCATCGAACACATTCTCGCCTGCCGCGAGCGATTTGCCGCTTTTGAAAGCATATAAAAAAGGACGGCTCTTAAGCCGTCCTTGCAATTGGAACGCATCCGTTCCCACTCTCTTTTGCGATGCATAAGGAGCAATGTAGAACGCGGACACCGTGGCTTCGTGCTGCGCCGCGTCAACGATGCGCCTTCCGCTCATTGCAGCGATTAGTATATCCAAATCGCACGATTTTGTCAACCGATTCGCACGATTTTATAT
>CAMJGU010000057.1 GCA_946405325.1 uncultured Clostridia bacterium
CGTCAATTGGTCCGTGAGCGGAACTGGCGTCCGCGTCAGTGACAACGGCGTCGTCACCGCCGAGGCCGCGGGCACCGCCACCGTCATTGCCGCTGCGGCGGACGGCAGCGGCGTATCCAAGTCCTGCATTGTCACCGTCTATGAGCCGGTGACCTCCGTCGCGATCCAGAAAGACAGCAGCCCTGTTTCCAGCCTGTCGCTCACCATGGTCACCGATCCCGCTGCGCAGCTGAGCGCTGTGACGACCGGCGGCAGCGGCGTGACCGTCGTCTGGTCGAGCAGCAGCGACTCCGTTGCCACGGTAGACTCCTCCGGACTGGTTTCCGCCGTGGGCGCGGGCACTGCAACGATCACCGTCACCGCGACCACCGGAGACGTCTCCGTCAGCAGGAGCTGCACCGTGACCGTGCGCAAAGCGGTGATTTCCGCCGACACCACGACCATGACGCTCACGCCCGCACACAATGCGGCAAACGTCGTGTTCTCGCCCTGGGCGGCGGGCACGTCCCTCACATGGAACGTCTCCGGCAGCGGCGTCACCCGTACGGAAGGCGCGCTGAACGGCAGCGACAAGGCCTACACGATCTCCTCGCTGAGCAACGGCGTCACCACCGTCTCCTGGAGCAAGGCCGAGGACGCGCGTTACGAGGCCAGCAGCGGCGAAATCACCGTCTTCTCCGTGTACGACCCGATCACGGCGGTCTCGATCGACCGCAGCAAGCTGGCGACCGGCTCCGCGCTGACCGCCTCCGTCGATCAGGCGAACCGCACGATCCGCGTCGCGGGCTACGTCAGAGAAGACGCGGGGGCTTACTCCCTCGACGGCAAGCTGATCTTCACACCGGCAGCCGGCGTGATCGACGGCCTGAGCGTCGCATACGATGCCGGCAGCGTCATAGCAAAGCTGAACGACAGCGTGATCTGCACCTACACGCTCGATCGCGGCGGCATTGTCTCTCTGCCGGACAATGTGAATGTAAAAACGACGTTGGTCGCGGAGGAAAACGCGGCGGTCTCGTCAATCCGCCTCACCAATGCCAACATCAGCGGGGAAGCCGCCGCTGTCTCCGCCGCAAGTATTGCGGCAAGCGAACAGATTCAAGCGAGCGGAGAAGCCGACGTAACCGTTTCGGTCGCCCTGTCTCCCGTGTCACAGAAGATCGGCTCCGTCGCGGGTTATAACACCGTTACTCTCGACATTACGCCGCAGTACACGGTGACCGGCGCCAACGGTGATGTGATCGTCAGTGGTACGCTCAGCGAGCTGCCCTCCGCCATCACGATCCAGGTGGAGACCGCCTTCCAGCCCTCGCTGATCGTGCATAAGCACGAGGACAGCGTTGAGTACATTCCGTTCACGTGCATCGGGCCGAACGAGGACGGCCTCTACACCGTCTCATGGCAGCAGAGCACCTTCAGCGAGGTGGAGTTCCTCGACGAAGCGGCTGCGCAGCAGTACCTCGCGGAGCAGGCCAAGGCCGATGAGCCGACAAATCCCGCCGTCGGCGGCGCTCCCGCAGGCGGCGCGCAGGCTGCGCCCGCGGAAACCGCTCCCAAGGCCTTTGCCGATGTGTCGCCGTCTCACTGGGCGGCGGACGCCATCGCCTACGCCTCCGCTCACGGCATCATGAACGGCATGGGTGACGGCAGCTTCGCTCCCGAGGCAGCGGCGAGCCGTGCCATGGTCGCGCAGATCCTCTTCAACCTCACGCCCGACAAGGCCGCCGGTACACAAGGCTTTGCCGACGCCGCCGGAACGTGGTACGACGAAGCAGCGCGCTGGGCGGCGTCCTGTGGGATCGTCACCGGCATCGACGGCAGCTTCCGCGGCGACGACGTGGTCACCCGCGAGCAGCTCGTCACCATGCTCTACCGCTGCGCGCAGTTCATGGGACGGGACGTTTCGGCCGAAGCCGCGGACTACGACCGCTTCACCGACACCGCAAGCGTCTCGCCGTGGGCGAGCGGCGCCATGCGCTGGGCGGTCGGCTGCGGCCTGATCCAGGGCATCGGAGAAACGCTGTCCCCCGATACAGGCGCAACCCGCGCGCAGATCGCCGTGATCCTGATGCGCTTCTGCGAAGCGGCCTTACAATAAGCGCAAAAAATAAGAACGTCCTCTCGGACGTTCTTATTTTTTGCCGTATCAGCACTTGGAAAGCGCCGCCTCGTCCGCGACGAGGGTGAAGTTCTTGTGCAGCTGCAAGATCGACGCGGGTACCTGCGGGGTGACCGGGCCGAAGAACGCGTCGCGCACCGCGTCCGCCTTGTTCTCGCCGCTCGCGACCATGACCACGCGCTCCGCCTGCATGATGTCGAGGATGCCCATGCTGTAGGCGTAGCGGGGCACGTCGTCGATGCTGGCAAAGAATCGTTTGTTGGCGTTGATGGTCGTCTCCGTCAGCTCGACCTTGTGCGTGCCCTTGACGAAGCAATCCCCCGGCTCGTTGAAGCCGATGTGCCCGTTGGGGCCGATGCCGAGCAGCTGGAGATCCACGCCGCCGAGCTTGCGGATGATCGCATTGTAGCGGGCGCACTCCTCTTCCTCGTCCATATTCGTGCCGTCGGGGATGTTGGTATTCTTGAGATCGATGTTGATGTGATCGAAGAAATTCACGCGCATGAAATGGGCGTAGCTCTGCTCATGGTCGGCGGCAAGTCCCACATACTCGTCGAGGTTTACCGTGCGCACGCGGCTGAAATCCACGTCGCCCTTTTCATACCACTTGATGAGCTGCTTGTACGTTCCGATGGGGCTGGAGCCGGTGGCAAGGCCCAGCACGCTGTCCGGATGCAGAATGACCTGCGCGGAGAGGATGTTCGCCGCCTGCCGACTCATGTGGTCGTAGTCTCTCGCTCGGATGATCTCCATGAAATTAGCTCCTTTCTTCCAATACCTTTCCCATGATTTGTTTGCCGTCGATGAATACGGCGCGTATACTTAAATCCCGATTCAACAAAACGAAATCGGCGCATTTGCCCGGATCGAGCGAACCAATGGTATCGTCACAGCGAATGGCGCGGGCGGGCGTCAGCGTTGCGGCGGTCACGGCGGCCTCCAGCGGCACGCCGAACTCCACCGCGCGGCGGAGGCCGTCATAGAGGTGGATGCAGCTGCCCGCCAGCGTGTCGGAGTCCTTGAGCGTTGCCTTGCCGTTTTTCATCGTGATGGGCTGGCCGCCCAGCGTGTAGTCGCCGTCCGGCATACCCGCGCAGCGCAGCGAGTCGGAGATGAGCACCAGCTTGTCCCCGAACAGGCGGTGCGTCAGACGCACCACGGCAGGGTGGATGTGCAGCCCATCGGGGATCAGCTCCACCGTCGCGCCCGCGTCGCACGCCGCGGCGATGACGCCGGGGGCGCGGTGTCCGAGTGCGGGCATGGCGTTGAAGAGATGCGTCGCGTGGCTCGCGCCCGCGTCATACGCCGCCATCGCCGTGTCGTAGTCGGCGGTGGTGTGGCCGAGGGAGACGGTGCAGACCTTGCTGATCTCGCGGATCGCGTCGATGCCGTCCGGCTCCTCCGGCGCGACGGTGATGAGCCGCACAATGCCGCCGCTCGCCTCGTTGAGGCGGTGGAACATCGCCGCGTCTGGGGCGTGGATGTTGTCGGCGTTCTGCGCGCCGCGTTTTTCGTAGCTGACGAACGGCCCTTCTAGGTTGATGCCCGCCACCTTCGCGCCGTCGGCAGGGCGGGCAAAGTCGCGGATGACGTGCATGGCGCACGTCAGCTCCGGCTCCTTGAGCGTCATCGTCGTGGGACACCACGAGGTGACGCCCCTCGCGGCGTAGTAGCGCGCCATCTTCGGCATACCCGCCGCCTCGCCGTCGCTGGCGTCCTCGCCCATGGCGGCGTGGGTGTGAATGTCAATGAGGCCGGGGATCAGGTAGCAGCCCTGCGCGTCGATCCCGCCGTCCACGGCTTCGCCCACGGCGGCGATGGTCGCGTCGAAGTCGATGCCGCCGTCCACGAACGCGCCGCCGACAAATACCTTCGCGTTGGAAATTTTCATCGGCATTCCCTCACTTCAGCGCGGGCAGACTTGCCGCCGCCGCCGACTGTCCCACGCGGCGGAACTTCTCGTCCGGCAGGGCGGGGATAAACTTGTCCGCAACCTGCGGATACTCGTCGCGCAGCACGCGCTGTGCCTCGGCAAGGATGCGGTCGCCGCCCTTGCCGCTCATGACGCGGCCCAGCAGCAGCACGTGGCGCATGCCGTACAGCTCATAATAGTACGCGAGCGTATGCCCGAGGTAGGTTCCGATGCTGTCGTAGACCTGCGCGGCGGCGGGATCGTCCGCCTCCATCAGCTTCTGCACGACCTTGAGCTTTTCGGCGGGAGACAGGCCCGCGTCCAGCTCAATACCCGCGCGGGGCGCGAGCTTGATGACGCCGTCCTGCGAAAAGTACTTGACGCCGCAGCCGATGTCGCCGCTCCACTCGTCGCGCATGGCGTCGGGCGCGGCGTCCACGGGGACGAACGCCAGCTCGTTGAGCCAGCCGGTGATGCGTCCTTCTGAATCGACGTAGCCCACCGCCTCGCTGGTGCCCATGGCGATGCCGAGCACGTTCGCTTCGCCGAGGCTCATCATGCCCGCGAGCGCCGACACGTCGCCGTCGTTCACGACGGCGTAGGGTACGTTGCCGAACGTGTCCGTGATGGCGCGGATATAAATATCCTTCACCTTCGCGTCAAAGAGCTCCTTCGGCACCTGTAGGAACAGCGAGGCGTTCATCGTGCGGTTGTTGATGTACACGCCCGCCGACGATACGCCTACCGCGTCCACGCGCGGCATATGCTCCGCCGCGCTCTTGAGCGCCGCGACGATGCCGTTGTAGTGATAATCGGGGTCGGCGTTGGTCTTGGGGAACCAGACGACCTCCTCGCTGTAAACACTCTCGCCGTCGACGACGGCGCTGACCTTGCGATCGCTGCCGCCCGCGTCAAAGCCGATGCGGCAGCCGTCCAGATGCCCGCCGATGCGCTCCGGCGCGTCCTTGGCAGGCGGGATCTCCCCTACCGCGACGACCTCAAACGGGTGCTCAAACACGTTCGCCATGTAGTCCCAGTCGAACTCCTGCTGTCCCTTGGCGCAGTAGACCGTGCGCAGGTACTCCACCATGTCCTCGCTGCCGCTGACATAGATACGGAAGCCGCCCTTCATCCACAGCAGCGTCTTGACAAGGCGCTCGATATAATACCGGTCGGCCTCGCGGCGCTCCGGCGTGCCGTGGATATAGGTGTGTACGGACGCCATCTGCCCGTCCGCGCGCTCCACCGCGATACCGATGGGCCGGTGCGCCGTTTTGAGAAACGCGGTGTTGAACGCGCCGATGGGAATAAACGCCGGGTCGAGTACCGGACTGTTTTTCACAGGAACGTCGATGCCGTAGACCGTCATGGCAAGAGCCCTCCTTAGGCGTAATTTGGTTTCTTTATCATAAGCAAAATCGCACAATTTTACAAGAGGGAAACAAAATTTTTTGTGCGTCTGCACTAAGGATTGAAAAAGATCGGTCGGAATGGTAAAATACCTTCAACTCCACCGAAAGGACGGTATTTCGACATGGACAAGCAAGCGTTTCACGAGAATCACCAGTGGATAAAGGATCAGCTTCAAATCAGCGCCGACTTCTGGCTCAAGCACGGCCTTGACCGCGAGCACGGCGGCGTCTACACCTGCCTTGACCGCAAGGGCGACGTGTTCTCCACCGACAAGAGCGTGTGGATGCAGGGCCGCTGCGGCTGGATCTACGCGTATCTCTGCACCAATTACGGCAAGCGCGACGAGTGGCTGGAGGCCAGCCGCAGCTGCCTCGACTTCCTGGAGGAGCACTGCGTCAACCACGACGCGGGCGATCGCCTCTACTTCACCGTCACCGGCGACGGTCGCCCCCTGCGCCAGCGGCGCTACTGCTTCTCCGAGGACTTCTACACCATGGCGAACGCCGAGTACTACGCCAACACCGGCGACACCGTGCGCTTAGAGCGCGCCCGCCGCGCGTATGAGCTGACCTATCAGCTGCGCCACGGCCTCATCAAGGACCCCACCGGTCTCGGCCCCAAGACCATTCCCGAGACCCGCACCGGCCGCGCCTTCGGCGACCCGATGATCTACCTCAACGTGACCGCGGTCATGCGCCGCTGCGATCCCGAGCGCCGCGAGCTGTACGACGCGCGCGCCAAGGAGTGCGTGGATGAGATCGTCAAGTACCACTATAAGCCCGAGCTCAAGTGCGTGCTGGAGACCGTCGGCCCGGGCGGCGAATTGCAGACCGACACCACCGCGGGTCGCGTCGTCAATCCCGGGCACGATATCGAGGGCAGCTGGTTCCTCGCCGAGCAGGCGAA
>CAMJGU010000058.1 GCA_946405325.1 uncultured Clostridia bacterium
TCTTGCGCGCCGTCTCGGAGAGGCGGTCGATCTCCGCCTTCTCCTTCTCATACTGGCGCATCCGCTCAACGTAGCGCCGCTCCTTTTCCACGGCGTAGAAGCTGTAGTTCCCGCTGTAAAACTCCGCCTTGCCGTCGAGCACCTCGATGCAGCGCGTCACGGTGCGGTCGAGGAAGTAGCGGTCGTGGCTGATCGCCAGCACCGTGCCGCGGAAATGCGCGAGGTAGTCCTCCAGCCACTCGGTGGCGTGGAGATCGAGGTGGTTCGTCGGCTCGTCGAGCAGCAGGATATCCGTGTCCTCCAGAATGAGCCGCCCGAGGTTGACGCGCGTCTTTTCCCCGCCCGAGAGCGTGTCGAAGAGCCGCGTGCGCATCTCCGCGTCCAGCGACAGGCCGTTCGCGACCTTGTTGACGGCGGTTTCGGTGTCGTAGCCGCCAAGGCCCTCAAACTTCGCCGACAGCTCGCCGTAGCGGCGCAGCGTCTCCTCGCTCTCGTCGCCGTTCGCCATTTTCTCCGAGAGCGCCGCCATTTCCTCGCCCATGGCGCGCGTGCGCTCGAACGCGCTTTGCAGCACGTCCTCGACCGTGTAGCCGTCGGGGTACACGGGGATCTGCGAGATCAGCCCCACGCGCCGGTTCGGCGCGAAGATCACGTCGCCCTCGTCGGCGCGCAGCTCGCCCGTGAGGATGCGAAAGAGCGTGGTCTTGCCCGCGCCGTTTTTCCCCAGCAGCCCCACGCGCTCGCCGCGCTCGATCTGGAAGGTCAGGCCGTCCAATATGTTCTTTTCGAGGTCGAAGGACTTGATGAGTCCCGAGACGCTCAGATCGATCATTTCGTCAGTTCCTCTGTGATTCGTTCAAAATGCATAGAGTGCGACGCCTTCACCAGCATCGCGGTATTTGGCGCGAACGCCGCGCGGATCGCGGGCAGCGCCTCGTCCACGGTGGCGTACCACTCGCCGTTCGCGGCGTCCGCAAGGTCTTTTGCTTTACTGCCCACGGCAATCACCTTGCCGATGCCCAGCTCTTTGGCAAGCTGCCCCATCTCGCGGTGTGCGCTCACGGTCAGCTCGCCGAGCTCCGCCATGTCGCCGAGCACCGCGACGGTGTTGCCCTCGCTGCTCCCCAATACGCGCAGCGACGCCGCCATGGACTGGGGTCCTGCGTTGTAGCAGTCGTCGAGCAAGCGCCGGTTATCAGGCAGCTTCACCACGCGCATGCGCGAGCCGGACGGCTCATACGCCGCGACGCCGCGGGTGATCTCGTCGACCGACAGCCCCAGCGCCTCGCCCACCGCGACGGCGGTGGACGCGGGATAGATCATGTGCGCCCCCGGCGCGGGGATGTTCAGCGTATAGCGCGCCCTGTTCGTGGTCACGACGCAGCTTACGCCGTCGATGCCGCGATCGACCACGTCCGTCACGCGCGCGGCGCAGTGCGCCATCGTACCGACGGTGACGATCTCCTGCGGGAGGCACACCTTGTTCAGCCACTCGTCGTCGCCGTTCAATACCGCGACGCCGTCCGGCGCGAGGTTTTCAAAGATCTCGCACTTGGCGCGGAAGATGCCCTCCCGCGAGCCGAGATACTCAATGTGCATATCGCCGATGTTGGTGATGACCGCGACCGTGGGCTTCACCATCTCGCCGAGGTAGCGGATCTGCCCCGCGCGATCCATGCCGGTCTCGATGACCGCCGCCTCGTAACTGTCGTCGAGGCGCAGGAGCGTCATCGGCGTGCCGATCTCGTTGTTGAAGTTCGCCTCGGTCTTGAGGGTCTTGAACCTCTGGGACAGCACCGAGGCGATCATCTCCTTGGTGGTGGTCTTGCCGACGCTGCCCGTCACCTGCACCACGGGGATATCAAACTGCGCGCGATACCACGCCGCGAGGTCATGGTACGCGACCGTCGTGTCCGCGACGCGGACGTAGAACTTCCCGGGGCGCAGCGTCTCCGGTACTTTGGCGCACAGGCAGCCCGCCGCGCCCGCGCCCAGCGCCTTTTCGATGTAGTCGTGGCCGTCGAAGGTCTCGCCCACGAGGGGGATAAAGAGCGCGCCGTCGGGGACGGTGCGGCTGTCGGTGGAGACGGCGGTGATCTCCGCCGTGCCGCCCTGCAACAGCTCGCCGTGTACGGCGTTTACCAAGTCTGTTAAGGAAATTGCCTTCACGCGTTTTTCCTCGCTTTCAGGGATTCTTCCACGATTCTTTCGCACAAATCCTCATAGCTCATGCCCATCGCCGCCGCCTCCTGCGGGACAAGGCTCGTCGGCGTCATGCCGGGCAGCGTGTTGATCTCGAGGAAATACGGCGTGCCGTCGGCGGTCACGATGAAGTCCGCGCGGGAGTAGACGGTCAGGCCGATGGTCTCGAACACGGTCTCCGCCGCCTCGCGCAGGTTGCGCTCCCACGCCGCGGGAATCGGCGCGGGGGTGATCTCCTCCGCCGCGCCCGCCTGGTACTTGTTGGCGTAGTCGTAAAAGCCCTGCTTGGGGATGATCTCGATGGACGGCATTGCCTTGCCCGCGAGGATGCCGACCTGGATCTCGCGACCCTTGACGTACTGCTCCAGAATCACGCGGTTGCCGTAGGCAAGGCAGTCGCGCAGCGCCGCCTTGAGCGCGGGTAAATCCTTCGCGATGGACACGCCAATGCTAGACCCGCTCGCGATGGGCTTCACGACGCAGGGAAGGCGCGTCTCCTCCGCGAGCGCGTCCACCTCGTCCGCGGTGTAGCTCACGACGCGCCAGCGCGGGGTGATGACCTTGTCCGAGACGAGGCGCTTGGTGAGGTCCTTATCCATGGCGATGGCGCTGCCTAAGTAGCCGCTGCCGGTGTAGGGGATGCCGAGCAGGTCGAACGCCGCCTGCACGCGCCCGTCCTCGCCGCAGGTGCCGTGGAGCGCGAGGAACACCACGTCCGCCCTCTTGCACACGTCGATGACGCCCTGCCCGAACAGGTTGGCGCTCTGATCGCCGCGGCTTTTGCGCACGGCGGCGAGGTCGGGCTCCTCCTTCGCCACGGTGAAGTCGCCGCACAAGCCGTCCGGCGCGTCGAAGATGTCGTCGATGGAGCCGGAATAGCTCTCCAGTCCTAAGAACATATCCACCAGGATCGCCTGATGGCCCCGCGCGCGCAGGGCGCGGCAGACCTTATTGCCGGAGGAAAGCGAGACGTTGCGCTCCATGCTGAGCCCGCCCGCGAGAACTACGATTTTCAAGATGGGATTCCGCCTTTCCAGATTATGATTTCCATACTTATCCTATTTTAGCACATGGGAGTTTACCACAGATTGTTGGTAATTACAAGTCTTTGTAAAGAACGATCGCGACCCCATTTCTTCTTTCTCTTGCGAAAGAAGAAACGGTGTCGCCCGCCAAAGAAGAAAGCCGCTTTTGGGGGAGATTTTGGGTATTTTGATGGGGCGTGCCATGTACGGTACGCTGTTTTCGAATGTCGAATTGACTTCCCTCGACTGCCGGACACCGGCCGGCCCCGCCTTTTATCGAGGCAGCAGTTGGTACGTCGTTCGTTTAGCAAAGGTACGTGGCAGGCATTTCTGTACGATACAAGGTCGTGTCGGCGGGCAGCCGACGCATTGCAGTGTCAATTCGGCGTCCGAAAACAGCGTATCGTACGGCGCGGAAAAAAAGACGCTCACGCGGCAGTGCGTAAGCGTCCTTTCTCTTTTGGGGAAGTCTGAAACCGTGTTTTCTCTTTCCGCAAGAGGAAAGAGAAAAGGCGGTGTCAGAATCACTCTTTCAAGAAAGCTCGTTCTTCAACGAAAAATATTCAGTTCCCCGTCATACAGCTCCAGCCTTCTCACCCGCGCAAAGTCCGGCGCCAGCTCCGGCAGCTGCGCCGCCACGGCGCTCGCAAGCAGCGCGGGATTCAGCCCCGGGTTCTGCGCCGCCACGATAACGTCGGCGGTGACAAGGTTGGGCGCTTGCGACCATTCGATGCTGTGAATGAGCGGCACAACGTTGATCTGGGCAAGCTCCTTGTGCTTGGTGCGCTTTTCCACCAAGACCTCGCCCCGGGCGAACAGCTCCCGCAGACGCTCAACCGCGCCGTCGGGCACGCCATGGTCGTAGTCCAGTTCCAGCCGCGCGCGCAAAAACGCCAGATCGCGGGCGGGACGCTCCACGCGGTAGCAGTCCCGGACGCGCAACCCCGCGGGCAGGCCCGTGTTGAGCATGTCGGCAATGCCGCTCCCGTCAATATCCTGCTCGACCTCGAAATCCAGCAGCTCGCAGTCGCTGCTCTGCCCCACCGGCAGCGGCAGGACGATGGAGATGAGCGGGTGCGGGTGGAAGCCCTGCGAGTGCTTCAGCTCCAAGCCCCCGCGCGGGAACACGCGCTGGAACGTGCGCATCAGATCGAGGTGCGAGATGTAGGAGGCTTGCTCCTCCTTGACGAATAAAAGCCTTAATTTAGCCATCGCACGCCCTCCCGAGGAAACAGTTCGCGCCGCAGCCGTTGCACTGGGTTCTGCAATCCGGCGTGGTGACGCCCTCGTAGCAGCGGTCGTGCTCGCGCATGAGGTACGCGTCCGTCACGCCCGCGTCGATGTGCGCCCACGGCATGACCTCGCCGTGCTCGCGGCGGCGATTGGCGTAGAAATGTGGGTCAAGCCCGCACTCGGCGAACGCCTCCAGCCAGCGCTCGAGCGAGAAATAGTCCTCCCACGCGTCGAGCTTCGCGCCCCTGCGGTGCGCGGCCTCCAACACGGCGCACAGCCGCCGGTCGCCGCGCGAGATCACCGCCTCCATGAAGCTCGTCGGCGACGGGTGCCAGTTGTAGGTCACGGTTTTCGTGTTGATGCGCTCGCGCAGCAGCGCCACGCGGCGCTCGTATTCCTCGATGGAGATTTGCGGCTCCCACTGGAACGCCGTGTGGGGCTTCGGCACGAACCACGACGTCGACACCGTGATGCGCACGCCGCGGTTTTTGTTGCTCGCGCTCTCGCGCCACGCGTGCATGACGTGGGCGGCGACGTCCGCGATGCCCGCCACGTCCTCGTCCGTCTCGGTGGGCAGCCCCAGCATGAAGTAGAGCTTCACCGCGCTGTACCCGCCCGCGAACGCGCGGCGGCAGGATTCCAGCAGATCCTCCTCGGTGAGGTTTTTGTTGATCGCGTCGCGCAGTCGCTGCGTCCCCGCCTCGGGCGCAAACGTGAGTCCGGTCTTGCGACCCTTTTGCAGCCGCTCCATCAGCGCCATGGAGAAGTTGTCCGCGCGCAGGCTCGGCAGTGAGAGATTCAAATGCTTCTGCTCGCAGAACGGCTCCAAGTCGTCGCACAGCTCGACGAGCGGGCGGTAGTCCGAGGTCGAGAGCGAGGAGAGCGTCATCTCCTGATAGCCGGAGTCCTCGATGGCGGCGCGGGCGTACTCCGCGCAGAGGTCCTTGGAGCGGTTGCGGACGGGCCTGTAAACGTACCCCGCCTGACAGAAGCGGCAGCCGCGGATGCAGCCGCGAAACAGCTCCAATGTAATGCGATCCTGCACGATCTCGGTGCTCGGCACGATGGTTTTGGCGGGATAGTACGCCTTGTCCATGTCGGTGACGATGCGCTTGCGGATACGCGCGGGCGCGCCGTCGCGCGGCGTGATGGCGGCGACCGTGCCGTCGTCGTGGTACGTCACGTCGTACAGGCTCGGGACGTACACGCCCTCCAAGTGACAGGCCTTGCACAAAAACGTGTGCTTGTCCCAGCCCTCGCGCTTTGCCTGACGGTAGAGCTCGATGACCTCGGGAATCTGCTCCTCCCCCTCGCCGAGCAGCGCCAGGTCGATGAAATCCGCGATGGGCTCGCAGTTGTACATCGCCGTGCCGCCCGCGATGACCAGCGGGGTGAGCGCGGGGCGGTTCTCGCTTCGCAGCGGGACGCGGGCAAGGTCGAGCATGTTGAGCATGGCAGGAAACGCCATCTCGTAGCCCACGGAGAACGCGATGATATCGAAGTCCCCGATGGGGTCGGAGGATTCCAGCGCGTAGAGCGGGATATCCGCCTTGCGCATCTCCTCCTCCATGTCGCCCCAGGGGTGGAAGCAGCGCTCGCACCAGACGCCCTCCATGTTGTTCATCACGCCGTACAAAATGCGCATGCCGAGGTTGGACATGCCGATCTCGTAGGTGTCGGGAAAGCAGAAGGCGACGCGGGTATCGACCCGCGATACGTCCTTCATGACCGCGTTATATTCCCCGCCGACGTAGCGGGCGGGCTTCTGCACGCGGGGCAGGATTCTCTCTA
>CAMJGU010000059.1 GCA_946405325.1 uncultured Clostridia bacterium
TCCAGCCAGTACTGGAACAGCGTCCACGGCCGCGCCCCCGGCGACGCTGAGCAGGACGCCGAGGGCCTCCAGACCATGCGCGTGCTGGCGCGGAACATGGCGTTTCTGATGAAGTCCATCGCGCTGGGCAAGGAGAAGTACGGCATGCCCAAGACGGAAGAGCATATCTTTACACACTTTGTGCGCTAACGAATCAGTTTACATAAAAAGAGACCTGCGTGGCAGGTCTCTTTTTGTTATGGCTGAAAGATCACGTTGAAATGGTCGCTGACGATCGTCTGCTCCTGCGGGAAGTTGAGCTGGAACCACAGGTGCCCCATCAGGTTTTCCCGATGAAGCGGCGCGGCAGAGAGCAGCAGCGCGTTTCCGTCGCCGCCTCGGTACAGCATTGTCGCAAGCAGCTCGGTTTCATCCAAGGTCTCCGTGCCGCTCGGCGTAAAGAACATCTGCACCGATTCCGGCGGCAGATCGCCGCTCCACTGGATCAGAATACTTTCCATGTTATCTGTGACGTACCAGCCGGCTTCCGGCGTGACCGCCTCCTGATTGGCGTCGTAAAAGCGGACGCTTTGCAGCGTTGGCGCAGTCGGTGCCGCAATCGATGCTGCGGGGGATTGCCGTGTCCAAAGCCAGATCGCACAGAGCAGAAGAAACGCCGCAGCGATCCAGCCCGCGAAGGCAAAGAAGCGGCTCTTTTCCGCCGGTTCCGGTTGGTTCAGCTCAATGGACAGAAGTTTACATAATTCATCGCGGTTTGTACCGCGCGGTGCGGCTCGGCCGCTTTCCCATTTGGACACCGCCTGACGGCTGACGCCGATGCGCTCCGCCAGTTCCTCCTGCGAGAGGTGCAGTTCCTCTCGCCGTTGCTTGATCTGTTCCCCGGTTGTCATACCACATACCCCTTTCGGCTGTTATTTCGAGCCCGATGGGGGTATTGTACCCGCAACTTTCGCCACTTTCCACCAAGTTTGACGCAACTTTGCGGTTGCGCGGCGCAAAGAGCGATCATGTGACCACGTCGACCTCCTCGATCCCATAGTACCGAAACGCGTGGATCGCCGCCTCGTCGATCTGCTCTCCACAGACGAGGATCGGCACGGCGGGCGGGCAACTGACGCCGGGTGAGGCAAGGATTCGCCCAAGAGACTGTTCGACGGGCAGCTTTTCCGACGGAGCGAGCATCGCCTCGCGGGGAGAGAGAACATGCTTCGGGCGCCCGATGGCTGGCGGATGGGCTGTGATGGTTCCACGCCGCGGAATAGAACGCAAGGCGGTGAGAAAGCGGTCATGAGCGTCAGCGGACACCAATGAAGTTAACATAAAAACGATATAGTCCGGATCGGCAAATTCGCAGTAGATGGCTTGCCGCTCCAAAAGCGCCGCAACCTCTGTGCCGGTGTAGCCGCGGGACTTCGGGCAAAGCGTGAGCTTCAGCGGCTCATCGCCCGCGAGCGTCCAGCCGTCGGCGGCAAGTGCGGTACGCAGCGTGTCAACCTGCCTTAAGGTAGACATAATTGAGTCAACATAATTATTGCTAAGCGCCATGTTTGCCGCGTCCAACGATTGCAGGATCATATACGACGGGCTGGTGCTGGCAAAGAGCGCCATGGCGCGGTTGGCAGCGTCACAGAGCATGGGCGGCGCGGAATTGGCGATGTGCAGATATGCCCCGCCGGTCAGCACGCCCAGCGTCTTGTGCGCACTGTCGCAGCACAGGTCCGCGCCCAGATCCAGCGGGTGCTGTGGAGTTGACATAAAGTGAAGATACGCCCCGTGGGCGTTGTCGACGAGCAGCAGCACACCATGCCGGTGGCATACCTCCGCCAGAGCGGTGATATCCGCGCGGTTTCCCAGATAATCGGGAGAAGTTATGTAAACCGCTGTGGGCTGCTCCGGCATCGCGGATAACCTGCGTTCCAGCGTGTCGGGGGCGACGGCGCAGGCGAGGAGGCTCGAAGCGTCGGAGAACAGCCACTCCACCTCGATATCCAGCAGCGCGACGGCGGAGAGAAACGTTTTATGCGCGTTTCGCCCTGCCAGGACAAACGGCTTGCGCCTCTGCGCCTTCGCCCAGAGCTGCACGAGGTAGAGCATGGCACGGATGCAAAGGGAAGACCCCTCTGTGGAGTAGACCGTTTTGGCGCTGCCGAAGAGCGCGGCGGCGTTCGCCTCGCTCTCCGCAATAATGCCATTCGGGGCGTACAGCACGTCCGCGCCGGAGATCTCGGTGATGTCCAGCGCCTCGACGCCTAGCGGGCCGACGCCTTTGTGCCCCGGCATATGGAGGCGCAGCGGCTGCTTCGCCGCGTAGTCGCGCACGAAGTCGCAGATCGGTGTATTCATTATGTCAACCTAATTGACGGGCGATCGCCATCATGATCGCGCACTCCATGCGCTTTTTGAACAGCTCACACCCGGTCTCATATACGCCCGTGACGCTGCCGGTGGCGTGGAACGCGTTGGCGGCACAGCCGCCGGAGCAGTAGAGCCGCGCCCAGCAGTCGCGGCACTCGGGCTTGGCGTAGACGTTGCAGGCAGCGAACTGCTCCTGCGCGTCGGTATTGGTGACGCCGTGCCAGATGTCGCCCAGCTTGAATGCGTCCTCGCCGACGAACTGGTGGCAGGGATACAGGTCGCCCCAGGGTGTGACCGCCATGTACTCGGTGCCGGAGCCGCAGCCGGAGATGCGCTTGTAGATGCACGGGCCGCCGGTGAGGTCGATCATGTAGTGGTAGAACGTAAAGGGTCTGCCCTCTTTCTCCCGCGCGAGCATCAGCTTGGCAAGCTCCTCATACTGCTCCATGACCACGGGGATATCCTCTGCGGTCAGCGCGTTGGGATCGTCCGGCGCGGCGACGACGGGTTCCATGCTCAATTCGTTGAAACCGAGGTCGAGCATGGTCTGAATATCCTTCAAAAAGTCGGGATTGTTGTGGGTGAACGTGCCGCGCATATAGTAATTCTTGCCGCCGCGCGCCTTGACCAGCTTCTGGAACTTCGGCACGATGCGCTCCCAGCTGCCGTTGCCCGCGTAGTCGACGCGCCACTTATCGTGGATCTCCTTGCGACCGTCGAGACTCAGCACCACGTTGTGCATCTCGCGGTTGCAGAAGTCGATCACGTCGTCGTCAATGAGCAGGCCGTTGGTCGTGAGGGTAAAGCGGAAGTGCTTGTTGACCTCCTGCTCGCGCGCGCGGGCGTAGCGCACCAGATCCTTGACGACCTCCCAGTTCATCAGCGGCTCGCCGCCGAAGAAGTCGACCTCGAGATTGCGGCGCGTGCCGGAGTGTTCGATGAGGAAGTCCAGCGCCCGCTTGCCGACGTCGAGGGACATGACCGCGCGCTCGCCGTGGTACTTGCCTTGGCTTGCAAAGCAGTAGGCGCAGTTTAAGTTGCAGGTGTGGGCGACGTGCAGGCACAGCGCCTTGACCACGCCCGCGCTCTTTTCCTTGAGCTTGCCCGCCATGGGCGCGAAGGTGTCCGGCGCGAAGAGCTTGCCCGCGTCACGGAGGGCGGTGAGCTGGTCGTAGACCTCGCCGAGCTCCGCCTCGGGCGTATCGGGGTACTTTTCACGCATAGCAGAGATGACCGAACTCCGGTCGCTACCCTCGTACAGCCCAATCATGTCGTAGGTCAACTCATCCACCGCGTGGATGGAGCCGGAGCAGACGTCCAGCACGATGTTAAAATTGTTGAGTTTGTATTGATGGATCATAGGTTGCTCCTTAGCAACAAAAAAGCCGCCATCAGGCGGCAATTTTGCGTTGTTCTTTTAGCGATTCTCGTTCTCGCACTGCTGGTTCGCGATGCCGCAGCTGGTCTTGCAGGCGCTCTGGCAAGAGGTCTGGCACTCGCCGCAGCCGCCGCTGACGGCGCTCGCGCACAGGTCGCGGGTCTCGAGAGTCACGATGTGCTTCATTTCCATGATGGTGTCCTCCAAAACATTGTTGGATACTTTATACCATGAAACAGGACATAAGTCAAGCCTTGCGACGCTTTTTTGTCATGGACGCGCCGAAATGCATAACCTGTGAATGTGATATTTCTGCTTGGGAGGCTTTTTCTATGGAACGATCCGCTCACATCTTCCTCGGTGCCAACAGCGGCACGGGGTTCTCCTCGCTCTACGACCAGCTTTTGAACGCGCGGCTCGGCGATCTGCTCATCATCAAGGGCGGCCCGGGCTGCGGCAAATCCAGCTTCATGCGCGCGGTGGCGAAGGAGCTGGCGGACGCGGGGGAAGAAATAATTTATGTCAACTGCTCGGGCGATCCGGATTCCTTGGACGGCGCGCTGATCCCATCCATCAAAACCGGATTGGTAGACGGGACTGCTCCACACGTTCTGGAACCGACGTACACGGTGGCGGCAGAACGTTATGTCGACTTAACGCGCTTTTATGACGTGGCGGCGACCAAGGCGCGGCGCGGAGAGATCATTGCCCACTCGGACGCGTACCGCGCGGCGTACGCCGAGGCGTATCGCATCCTGCGCGCGGTGGACGCCGTTGCGGAGGAGCGGCGCGCCGCGGTCCACGCGGCCATGGACTTTGACCGGCTATCGCGCCGCGTCGACGGTTTGCTGCGCCGCGAGCTGCGGGGCAAGGGCGCGGAGTGCGGGCGCATCGACCGCGCGTTCCTCGGCGGCATGACGCATATGGGCGAGCTATGCCGCTATGATACGGCGGAGGCGCTTTGTCCGAACGTCTGCGTGCTGGACGACAGCTATGGGCTTGCGTCCGCGGCGCTGGAGCGTGCCGCGGAGTCTGCGGCGGCAGCGGGGTATGACGTGCTCCTGTGCCCCAACCCCGATCACCCGCGGGAGACGATGCATGTGCTGATCCCGGCGGCTGAGCTGGCACTGGTTACCTCGACGGCGCGGCTGCCCTACGAGGGCGAGGCATACCGCCGCATCCGCGTGGACGCCATGGCGGCGGAGCGGCTGACCCGGGCGGAGAAAGCAAAACTGCGCTTTGCCGGGCGCATCGAGCGCTCCCTGCGGGACGAGGCGACCGCTGCGCTGCGCCGTGCCAAGGCGGAGCACGACGCGCTGGAGGCGGCGTACAATCCCTGCGTTGACTTCGACGGCGTGTACGCCCTTGCGGCGGAGGAGGCGCAGCGGCTGCTTGCGTATCGCAAATAATTCCGCAGAAGCACTTAATCCTTTCCTTGCTCTGCCGATATTATAAATGCAATGAAGGACAATTGCGCGGCGATCACCGCACGGAAAGGAAGGAGACAGCAATGGAAATGGACGTCAGCAACCTGAAGGTTGCACAGCCCAAGACCTATACCGCGGCGAATGCCGCGACCACGAAGGAGGAGACCGCGGAGACGGCAGGCGTCGTTTCAACAGACGCGGATGCTGCCACCTTCGAGGCGGACGGCGGGCACAGCTACACGAGCGCGACGCGCACCGGGTATACGATCGACACCGAAACGGTGGAAAAGCTCAAGAGTGAGCTTGAGGAGCGCATGGCGAATCTGGTCCAGCAGATGCTGGGCAAGCAGATCACACAGAGCAATATCCTCGATGCCATTCAGGAGGGCAAGTTCTCCGAGGAGGACATCGAGCAGGCGAAGAAGGATACCGCGGAGGACGGATATTGGGGCGTGGAGCAGACCAGCGACCGCCTGGTGAAGTTTGCGACGGCGCTGACCGGCGGCGACCCCGACAAGCTGGACTCGATGATCGAGGCGTTTGAAAAGGGCTATGCCGAAGCGGAGAAGCAGTGGGGCGGCGAGCTGCCCGAGCTCACACAGCGCACGCGCGAGGCAACGCTCAAAAAGTTCCAGGAACTCAAGGACAAGAACGCGCAGAACAGCAGCGCAAATGCGCAAAGTGCGGCGCAGGGCCTGCTGGAGACTGCGGTACAGAAAGCAGCCGAAGGCGTTTAACAGCAAAAAGGAACCGGCGGAGGACGAAAAAAGCCCTCTGCCGGTTTTCATTTTGCAATCAGTTCAGAAAGTCCTTCAGCTTCTTGGAGCGGGACGGGTGGCGCAGCTTGCGCAGGGCTTTTGCTTCGATCTGGCGGATACGCTCACGAGTGACGTTGAACTCCTTGCCGACCTCCTCCAGCGTACGGGGACGACCGTCCTCAATGCCAAAGCGGAGCTTGAGCACCTTTTCCTCGCGCGGCGTGAGGGTGGAGAGCACGTCCACCAGCTGCTCCTGCAGCAGCGTGAAGCTGGCGGCTTCGCTGGGCTCGCTGGCGCCCTCGTCGGGGATGAAGT
>CAMJGU010000060.1 GCA_946405325.1 uncultured Clostridia bacterium
TTCGAATCCCCGACGAGGCACCACGCAGAATCGGCTTGCCCGGCAAGCCGATTCTGTTTTTTCGTTTCCGGCAAATCCATCATCTAGCGAGGACGACATGAACATTCAGATCTTCGGCACAAAAAAGTGCTTTGATACCAAGAAAGCGGAGCGCTACTTCAAGGAGCGCCGCGTCAAATACCAGATGATCGACCTCAAGGAAAAGGGCATGAGCCGGGGCGAGCTGCAAAGCGTCGTACAGGCGGTGAAGGGGCTCGACAACCTGCTCGACCCCAACGCCAAGGACACGCAGGCGCTCGCGCTGGTGCGCTGCCTGGTGGAGGCTCAGCGACTGGATAAGGTCTTTGAGAACCAGCAGCTCATCAAGACGCCTGTGGTGCGCAACGGCAAGCAGGCGACGGTGGGCTATCAGCCCGACGTGTGGAAAACATGGGAGTAAAAAGAGACGCCTTGCGGCGTCTCTTTACGTTTTGACGATCTTTTTCGCGCCGCAGCGCGGGCACATCAGCTCCACCTTGCCCACGTTCCGCGGCACGCGGCACCATGCGCCGCATTCGCACTTGACGTACTTGTGCGCCTTGTCCGCGCGGCGCTCGCGCGCGTCGCGAAAGCCGGTGCGCAGCGGCGTCCACCACCGCAGAAACCACGCGTTCTCCGCCCGGCGCTTGGCGATGTCGCGGGAAAACATGCGGTAAAACAAAATACAGGTCAGCGCCAGCGCGAGCAGCCGCAGCACCGTCCACACCGCCTGCACCCGAACAAAACCGGAGACAAGGGTCAGCACCATTTCCGCGGCGAGCGTCGCCCAGCCCAGCTGGTCGATGCCATAGCGGCCGTACATGAACCGCGCAACGGAATTGCGAAGCCAATTGACAAATCGATACATATCTGCTCACTCCTTGCGAAAATTATACACGGTTCCCGCCGCCGCGTAAAGCGCGGGCGAGAAAATTAACAGTTTGGCAACAAATTTTGTGCTAGAATCAATTTGGCTCAATCTTTTTTCGTCTAACCTCTTGTCAGAGCGGCACAAATCGGGTATACTACAAAAAAACGGAGGCGAATCGCCATGAATTATGATCTGATCGTCCTCGGCAGCGGCCCGGCGGGGCTGGCGGCGGCGGTCGCGGCGCGCGGCCGCGGCAAGACCGCGCTGGTCATCGGCAACCGCTGGCAGGACAGCCCGCTTGCAAAAGCGGAAAAAATCGACAACTATCTCGGTCTCCCCGGCCGCACCGGCTACGAGCTGCTGGAGGAGTTCCAGAAGCACGCCGAGGGCGCGGGCGTGGAGTTCGTGACCGGCCGCGCGATCTCGCTGATGGCGTGGAACGGCTTCACCGTCACCGTCGGCTCCGACATGTATCAGGGCCGGGCGCTGATCATGTCCCCAGGCGTGGTGCGGCAGACGAAGTTTGTGGGCGAGCAGGAGTTCCTGGGCCGCGGCGTCAGCTACTGCGCCACCTGCGACGGTATGCTGTATCGCGGCAAGGACGTGGTGGTGGCGGGCCGCACGGCGGACGCGCCCGAGGAGGCGAAGTACCTCAAGAGCATCGGCTGCAACGTGACCTACACCGCGCCGAAAAAGCCCGCGGAGCTTGCGGACGACATCCCGTTCATCCCCGCCGGCAAGCTGGAGATCCACGGCGAGCAGATGGTCACCGGCGTGACACTGGACGGCACGGACGTGCCCTGCGCGGGCGTATTCGTGCTGCGCGCGTCCGTCGCGCCGACGGATCTGCTGCCGGCGCTGGAGCTGGACGGCGGCTATATCAAGGTCGACCGCGCCATGCGCACCAGCGTCGAGGGCGTGTTCGCCTGCGGCGACTGCACCGGCGCACCGCTGCAGGTCGCGAAGGCCGTGGGCGAAGGACACATCGCGGGGCTCTCCGCGTGTGAATATTTGGACAAGCAGGACAAATAAACTATTCAAAATACAACGAAAAAGGAGACACAACTATGGCACTGGTACACTTTTCTGAGGAAGGTTTCGACAAGGCGCTGGCGCAGCCCGGTCTGCTGGTCGTGGATTTCTGGGCGGAGTGGTGCGGCCCCTGCAAGATGCTCGGCCCCGTGATCGAGCAGCTGGCGGCGGACTACGACGGCAAGGCGGTCGTGGGCAAGGTCAACGTGGACGACGAGCCGGAGCTCGCCCAGCGGTTCGGCATCATGTCCATTCCCACCGTGATGTTCTTCAAGGACGGCAAGGAGGTCGACAAGAAGATCGGCGTCATGCCCCCGCAGGAGTTCGTCAAGACGATCGAAGCGAATCTGTAAGCAACAACGACAAACGGAGGCGTCCGCGGCTGCGGACGCCTCCGTTATGCTGCGTCTCCCGTCTTGATAACAGAAGTTTCTTTTCTGGTGGACATTTTGTGAAAAATTTGTTATATTACAGTAACAAAGCGAAAGAAAGGAAAACCAGATCATGAAGCATCGCATTCTTCCCTTACTCCTTGCACTGACGCTGTCCCTCTCCCTGCTCTCGGTCAACGCCTTCGCCGCGCTGCCCAAGGGCTACTGGCCGTACCTTGTCGCGTACAACGAAGCGATCGAGGGCGGCGACGAAGCCGCCATCCTCGCCAAGGGCGACGCGTACCTCGCGTTCCTCTCCAAGTATGAGCGCAACGAGGATATCGCGCACAACTACTACAACGTCTATCTCTGGCGCCTCGAAAACGAGGTCTATGAGAAGAAGGGCGACTGGGACGGCGCGGTCAAAAATACCAAAGCGCTGCTGGAAGTCAGCCAGTATCTGGAAAGCCTCGGCATTGACCGCGCGGACATGATCACCCGCTGCCAGGCGCACTTGGGCGTGCTGGCGCCGTTCTACGGTTTCTATGCCGCGTCCTACACGCAGAGCAAGACCTATGGCTCCCAGATCGCGGCGGCCTCCGGCGCCTACTACGGCTCGCCGATCGACGGCTGCTACAAGGACGGAAGCATCGTTTCCGTTTACGTGGAGCTGGAAAGCCAGGGCGCCGGTGACTTTAACTATCTGATCGCCCCGAAGGCAGACGGCAGCCGCGTCATCCTCATCAACCTCAACTTCAAGGGCGAGGGTACCACCGCCCGCGCCATTCCGTCCGGCACCTATGACGCAAACCTCAAAAAGACGCTCAACTATGCCTCGTCGCTCAAAAGTCCCGTGCTGATCCGCATCGGTGCGGAGTTCAACGTCTGGACCGACACGGTGACGCCCGCCGATTTCATCGCCGCTTACAACTATGTCGCCAATATGGCGCGCTCTCTGGCTCCCAAGGCGGAGCTGGTTTGGTCGCCCAACTACTCCTCGGGCTGGGGTGTTGATCTGACGACCTTCTATCCCAACAATTCTCTGGTCGACTGGGTCGGCCTGTCGCTGTATTATAACTATACCAACCCGGGCGGCAGCGAGCTCATGTGGCAGGAGTTCACCCACTCCGGCCGCTTCGCCGATCCCATCGGCAACGCAGCCGAGGTGGTTGCCGTCGCCCGCGCCAAGGGCAAGCCCGTCATCGCCACCGAGGGCGGCGCGATGGACTACAGCGGCGTCGCCAACTACAAGGCCGAGCAGGTCGCCAAGGAGTTCCGGGAGCTGACCATGGCCTATCCTGAGGTCAAGGCGATCGTTTACTTTGACAAAAACTTCAACGGCAACGACTACACGCTTACCGGCAGCACCAGGAATCGCGTCGACAGCGCCATTGCGGCGAACCCGACGCTGATCGCCCCGGGCAAGTCCTCCGCCGCGACGTTCATCCCCATCACCCAGCTCAACGAGAAGATGAGCGGCACCCTCGTCCTCGGCGCCACGGGACACACCTACAAGAGCATGAATATGGCGCAGCAGTTCACGCTCGACGGCAAGCAGATTTCCTCCTCCGCGTACTGCGAAATCGACCTCTCCGCGCTGACGGAAGGCAAGCACCGCCTCGACGTGCAGCTCAGCGACGGCGCCGCCACGAAGGTCAGCAAGGTCTACACGCTCAACTACGTCGGCGGCACCGTGAAGATCACCGAGGGCTACACCGCGGCGCCGTCGACACCGCCGGCACCCTCGACAAACGTTGCCTATGCCAGCACCCAGAGCGTCTCGCTGGACAACAGGGCGATCACGCTGACCGCTTACGCGCTCAAGGACGCCGCCGGCAACCAGACCAACTACGTTCGCCTGCGCGACATTGCCCACCTGCTCAACGGCACGGCGGCGCAGTTTGACGTAACGTGGAGCCCGGAGAACGGCATCGGCATCGCCAGCAAGAGCGCCTACGCCAACCCGAACGGCACCGAGGGCAAGCTCCCCTTCAGCGGTGACCAGAGCTACCAGAAGTTCGCGGGCGCCACGCTGGTGGACGGCAAGGCGAGCGGCCTGGATGCTTTCACCATCACCCACGACGGCAGCGGCCATACCTTCTACCAGCTCCGCCATCTCGGTAAGGCGCTGGGCTTCAATGTCGGCTGGAGCGCGGAGCGCGGCATGTTTATTGAGACAGACAAGCCCTATACCGACGCCGACTGATCCGATCTTCCAAAAAATCGCGCCGTGCTTGCACGGCGCGATTTTTGTGTTATAATACCCTCTGTTGAATATACCAAAGGAAGTGTTTTTATGGCAAAAAAGCAATTCAAGGCGGAGTCGAAGCGCCTGCTGGACCTGATGATCAACTCGATCTACACGCACAAGGAGATCTTCCTGCGCGAGATCATCTCCAACGCCAGCGACGCCATCGACAAGCTCTGCTATCTCTCCCTCACCGACGACAAGGTGGGCAAGAACCGCGGCGATTTCTTCATTCAGGTGTCCGTGGACAAGGACAAGCGCACCATCACCGTGTCCGACAACGGCATCGGCATGGATAAGGACGAGCTGGAGAACAACCTCGGCGTCATCGCCGCCTCCGGCTCCTACCAGTTCCGCAAGGAGGCGGGCGAGAGCGAGGACGTGGACATCATCGGCCAGTTCGGCGTGGGCTTCTACTCCGCGTTCATGATCGCCGACGAGATCACCGTCGTCACGAAGAAGTACGGCTCCGAGCAGGCGTATCAGTGGCAGTCCTCCGGTGCGGACGGCTACACCATCACTGAGTGCGAAAAAGCCGAGGTCGGCACCGACATCATTATGCACGTCAAGGAGGACACCGAGGACGAGAAGTACAGCGAGTACATGGACAACTACAAGCTGTACTCTCTCATCAAGAAGTACTCCGACTACATCCGCTATCCCATCCGTATGCTGACCCCTGTTCAAAAGGAAAAAGCGGGCAGCGACCCCGAAAAGCCCGAGTATGAGATGGTCGACGAGCTGACCACCATCAACTCCATGGTGCCTCTGTGGCAGCGCAAGCGCAGCGAGGTCACGGACGAGGAATACGCCAAATTCTACGCCGAGCTCGCCCGCGACTTTGAAAAGCCCCAGCGCGTCATCACGGTGTCCGTCGAGGGCAGCGTCACCTACAAGGCGCTGATGTTCATTCCGGGCAGCAAGCCGCTGAACTTCAACACGGAAGCCTTTGAAAAGGGCTTGCAGCTCTACAGCGCGGGCGTGATGATCATGGACAAGTGCGACGCGCTGCTGCCCGACTATCTGCGCTTCGTGCGCGGCGTGGTGGACTCCCCCGACCTGAGCCTGAACATCTCCCGCGAGCTGCTGCAGCATGACCGCCAGCTCAAGGTCATCGCGAAAAATCTCGAAAAGAAGATCCTCGCCGACCTCGAAAAGTTCATGAAGGAAGACCGCGAGGGCTACGAGAAGTTCTACCGCAACTATGGCCGCGCGCTGTGCTACGGCGTCGCGGGCGAGGGCGGTGAGAATCGCAAGGACGAGCTCAAGGATCTGCTGATGTTCTACTCCTCCACGGAGAAAAAACTCACCAGTCTGCGCGAGTACGCCGACCGCATGCCCGAAAGCCAGAAGTGCATTTACTACGCCGCGGGCGAGAGCGTCGCGCTCATCGACGCGCTGCCCCAGACGGAGCTATTGAAGGACAAGAACTACGAGGTCCTTTACCTCACCGGCGAGGCGGACGAGTTCGTGCTGCAAGGTCTGCAAAACTACGCGGACAAGCCCTTCCGCTCCATCGTCGACGGCGACCTGGAGCTGGACGGCG
>CAMJGU010000061.1 GCA_946405325.1 uncultured Clostridia bacterium
TTTTTGACTCCTACGATATTGCGCCCGGCGCGGAGATCACGACCGAGGCGAACCCCGAAAGCGCCCACGACGCGGACGCATTGCGGACGCTGCGCGGCGCGGGCTTCAACCGCATTTCGCTGGGCATGCAGTCCGCCGACGACGCGGAGCTGCGCGCCGTGGGGCGCATCCACACCGCCGACGACACCGCAGCCGCGGTGGACGCCGCGCGTCGGGCGGGCTTTGACAACCTGAGCCTCGACCTCATCTACGGCCTGCCCGGGCAGACGCGGGAGCGTTGGCGGGAAAGCCTCGCCGCTGCGGTCGCGCTCGCGCCCGAGCATCTCTCCTGTTACGGGCTCAAGGTGGAACCCGGCACGCCGCTGTACGCGCGCCGCGGCAGCGTCACTCTGCCGGACGACGACGCGCAGGCAGATATGTACCTTGACGCTGTGGCGTATCTTACCGAGCGCGGGTACGCGCAGTATGAGATCTCCAACTTCGCGCGCCCCGGGCGTGCGTCCCGCCACAACTTGAAATACTGGACGCTGGGCGAATACCTCGGCTTCGGGCCGGGTGCGCACTCGGATCTCGGCGGACGGCGCTTCGCCGTCGCGCGGGATCTGGACGCGTTTTTGCGCGGCGAGATCGCTTACAGCGAGGACGCCCCCATCGCACCGCGGGAGCGCGCGGCGGAGCGCGTCATGCTGGGGCTTCGGCTCACGCGCGGGCTGCCCGCCGCGGAGCTTGCGGGCGCGGAGGCGGTGCTGGAGGAGTGCGCCGCCCACGGTCTCGCGGAACAAGTCGGCGACAACTGGCGTCTTACCCCAAGAGGTTTCCTCGTTTCCAACGCCGTGATTCTGCGGGTACAGGAGGCCATGGGGCTGTAATTCTTTACTTTTCGTACAAATCGTGTATAATATGACATTTAGCAATCAAAACCGAGGAGGATTTACCGTGAGGCTCACATTCAAAAAACTGCTCGCGTCGGCGCTCGCCGCCGCGCTTCTCATCACACCGCTGCCCGTGCGCGCGTCCGACGCGCTGGGACACGACCTCGCCGCGCGGGACACTGCGCTGGCGCAGAGCGTCCAGCTCGCGGACGGTACATTCTGGAGCGATTCCCACTCCGACCTGCGGCAGGAAAACTATGTTGTGTACACGCCCGGCGGACGCGTGACGCCGCTGGTCACCTACGGCGAGACCTCGCGCTCCCTGACCACGGTGCTCAGCGCCGCGAAGGAGCAGGAGACGCAGGGCTTGCGCGTGGTCGCCGGCATCAACGGGGACTACTACGGCGTACAGCACGGCATCCCCCTCGGCACCACCATGTCCGACGGCGTACTGCGCAACATCAGCTGCGACCCCTATTATGCGGTGGGCTTCCGCGCCGACGGCAGCGCCATGATCGGCGATCCGCAGCTCGCGATCCATGCCACCGTCAACAACGGCGAGAGCTTCGGTCTCTACTCCTTCAACCACGTCCGCCAGAGCGACTACGGCGTATTTCTCTACGACCACAACTTCAACGCCCGCCACACCACCGGCACCAGCGAAAGCGGCGTCGACGTGCTCTGCGTGGTGGAGAGCGGCGCGCTGACCATCGGCGGCACACTGACCCTGCGCGTGGTCGAAGTGCTTCCCGATGCGGTGGATACTGAGGTGCCGGAGGGCATGTACGTCCTGTCCGTGAACCACAAGGCGTCGACGGCTTACACCGCGCCGATTCTGGCGCTGCAAAGCGGCGACCGGATCGACGTGCTTGTGACCGCCAACGCCGGCAGCGAGTGGAACGAGTGCGTCAACCTCATCGGTGCGCCGGAGCTGCTGGTCAAGGACGGCGAAGTGCAGTCCGGCCTCCCCACCGGCACCGCGCCGCGCACCGCCGTCGGCCAGAGGCCCAACGGCTCCCTCATCTTCTACACCATCGACGGCCGCCAGGCCGGTTACAGCATCGGCGCGACGCTCACCGCCGTCGCCATGCGCCTTGCGGAGCTGGGCTGCGTCACGGCGGTTGCGCTGGACGGCGGCGGCTCCACCACGCTGGTCGCCACTATGCCGAATGAGACAGCCGCCCGCGTCGTGAACGCGCCCTCCGAGGGCAGCGCCCGCGCGGTCTCCAACCACATTCTTTTGGTCGAGCCGAACACGGCCAGCAACCGACTGGATCATATCTATCTTGCCGCCTCCGCGCTCAAAGCGCTGCCCGGCGCGCAGATCCCGCTGACCGCCGCTGCCATCGACACCAACGGCCTGCCCATGGCCTCCGCCCGCATCACCTACCGCGCGGACAAGGGCAGCGTCAGCACCGACGGCGTGTTCACCGCGCCCGCCAAAACCGGCACCGCCAGGATCACGGCAAGCTATAACGGCAGGTCCGCCACAGCGGAGATCGAGATCACGGAGCCGGAGCGCATCGTACTCAAGAGAAACGGCAGTGCGATCACATCGCTGACCATTGCGCCGAACAGTGAGGTCACGCTCACGGCGGAGGGCGTCGCCAACCATCTCGTGCTGGCAGGAGACAACCGCTGCTTTACCTGGCAGTATGAGGGCGACGGCGTTACGCTCCTCTCCGACGGCTATACGCTCCGTGCGGGCGGCGACGCCGGGGCGGGCACGCTGACCGTCTCCTGCGGCAAAGCAAGCGTTTCGATCCCCGTCACGGTCGGCGTCGTGCCGCCGCAGCTGATCAACGGCTTTGAGGCCGCCTTCGAACCGATCACCGACGTCATTGCGCCTGTCGAGGGCGACCCCGCCGCGACGGTCGCGGACCCGCTGCTGACCCTCTCCCGCGCCACGGCCGCCGCCCACGTGCACAACGGCAAGGCGTCCGGACGGCTGGACTACGCTCTGGATGGGCAAAAGGCCGTCCGGCTGCCCCTCAGCTACTCCATTGCACCGGAGTACAATGTGCTGACCCTCTGGGTTTACAGCGACGGCACCAATGCGGCGATCACCGTGATCACGGACGCCGGCCTTGCCTCGGCAGTCTCCCTCGCATTTACCGGATGGAAGCAGCTCTCCTTCTCGCTGCCCGAAGGCGCCAAAACGATCACCGGCCTTGCGATGGCCGGCGGCCAGGCGGTCAGCGGCACCATTTGGCTCGACCAGCTGCTGCTCTCCGACAGTCTCAAGTTCGACGAGGCGGCGCCCGAGCTTTCGCTGACGCTGGACACTGAGACAAACACGCTCACCGGCCGCGCCTTTGACGCCGTCAGCGGCGCAACGCTGCCGACGCTCCGCCTCGCCTATGACGGAAAGGCGCTTGCGCACAGCTTCGACGCGCGCACCGGCGCGATCCGCGCAGCCCTGCCCGCTTATGACGGTAAGGCGCACTATGTGACGCTGACCGCCGGAGACACGGCGGGCAATCTCACCCGCAAGAGCGTCTACATCCCCGCCGGCGAAACTCTTGCGCCCGCGTTCCCCGATCTGGAGGGACACTGGAGCAATCCCAGCGCCGAATACCTCAAGCGCACCGGGCTCTCCATCGGCGACGACAAGGGGCTCTACCGTCCGGATGCCAACATCACCCGGCAGGAGTTTGCCACCATGCTCTACCGCTACCTCGCGCCCACGCAGGATTTCAGCGGCGTAACGCTGCCGTTTGACGACGTGGAGCAGATCGGCGATTGGGCGCTCGACGCCGCCCGCGCGATGTACGCCGTCGGCATCGTCAACGGAAGCAAGCTGGCTACCGGCGAATTGTTGTACCTGCCGACGGCCAACATCACGCGGCAGGAGGCTGTCACCATGCTGGGCCGTCTGCTGGACAAGGGCTATGCCGTGGGCGAACTGCCCTATACCGACGCCGACGCGGTCGGCGACTGGGCGGCGGAGCACGTCTCCATTCTCGGCACGGCGGGCGTATTCGAGGAATTTGTCACGGATACCTTCAACCCGCTCCGCCCGCTGACGCGCGGTGAGATGGCGTCGATGCTGCTGCGCATCAACTGAATAGAGAAAATTTGCGCGAAGCGGTTGCTTCGCGCAAATTTTTGTTGCACTTGCACAAGTTATCCTGTATACTATGGGCAGATTTGCTAAAGGGGGTCTTTCTATATGGCTAAGTACACCCGTGAAGATGTGATCCGCATCGTGCGCGAGAAGAACGTGCACTTTATCCGCATGCAGTTCACCGATATTTTCGGTCAGCTCAAGAACGTGACGCTGCCCGCCTCCCAGATCGAGAAGGCCGTGGACAATCAGATCATGTTCGACGGCAGCTCCATCGAGGGCTACACCCGCATCGAGGAGTCCGACCAGTACCTGCACCCCGATCTGGACACCTTTGTGGTGCTGCCCTGGGATCAGGAGTTCGGCATCAGCGCCCGCATGATCTGCGACGTATACAATCCCGACGGGACGCCCTTCGGCGGCGATCCCCGCGGTGTGCTGCACCGCGTGCTGCAGGAGGCCGCCGCCATGGGCTACTCCTTCAATGTCGGCCCGGAGTGCGAGTTCTTCCTCTTCAAGACCGACGAGCACGGCAAGCCCACCACCAAGACCAATGACGAGGTCGGTTACTTCGACGCCGGTCCGTTGGACACCGCCAACCTCACCCGCCAGAAGATCTGCATGGCTCTGGAGGAGATGGGCTTTGAGATCGAGGCGTCCCACCACGAGTGCGCCGCCGGTCAGCACGAGATCGACTTCAAATACGCCGACGCGCTGACCGCCGCCGACGACATCATGACCTTCAAGCTGGCGGTCAAGACGCTGGCGCAGAAGGACGGCCTGCACGCCACGTTCATGCCGAAGCCGCTGTTTGGCGTCGCGGGCAACGGCATGCACATCAACATGTCGCTCTTCAAGGACGGCAAGAACGCCTTCTACGACGAAGGCGGCGAGCGCCGCCTCTCCGAGGTCGCGTACCACTTCATCGCGGGCGTGCTCGCCCACGTGCCGGCCATCTGCGCGCTGACCAACCCGCTGGTCAACTCCTACAAGCGTCTGGTGCCCGGCTATGAGGCGCCGTGCTACATCTCCTGGTCGACCGGCAACCGCAGCGCACTGATCCGCGTGCCCGCGCCCCGCGGCTCCTCCACCCGCATCGAGCTGCGCAACCCCGATCCCTCCTGCAATCCGTATCTGGCGCTGGCGGTCTGCCTTGCCGCGGGTCTGGACGGCATCAAGCGCAATCTCACGCCCCCCGACGAGGTCACGGACAACATCTACGAGCTCTCCCCCGTCGAGCGCAAGGCAAAGGGCGTCGGCTCCCTGCCCGGTTCGCTCTCTGCCGCCATCGACGCGCTGCGCGGTGACGAGCTGATTTGCAGCGTCCTCGGCACCCACGCCCTGCTCCAGTACATCGCGGGCAAAGAGGATGAGTGGAACGCCTACTGCACGCGCGTGAGCTCCTGGGAGATCGAGCGGTACATCACCAACTACTGATATGGAAAACCGGTACACACAGGAGTTTGCCGTTCTGCCCAGCGTCTGCGACAGCAGCGCGCGGCTCGGCATCCCCGACACCTTTGCCCTCTTCATGGACCTTGCCGCGATCCACGCCGAGCATTTGGAGTTTGACACGCCGCGGCTGATGAAGCAGGGGCTCTTCTGGCTGACCGTGCGCACCCGCGTGCGCTTTTTCCGCCGTCCGAAGATGGCGGAGCGCGTAACGCTTGCGACGTGGCCGGAGCCGCCGAGCAAGCTGCGCACCGACCGCGACTACACCATCACGCGAAGCGGCGAGCTGCTCGTCGCCGGCAAGACGGAGTGGACGATCCTCGAGATGGACAGCGGCAAGCTGCACCCGATGGCGGGTATATTTGCGCCGGACTTCACGTTCCACCCCGACACTGTCTGGGAAGAACCGTTTACCCGCATGAAGGACGAACCTCTCGACGAGTTCGCACACTATACGGTGCGCTCCACGGACATCGACCTCGGCGGGCACATGAACAACGCCGCCTATCTCCGCGC
>CAMJGU010000062.1 GCA_946405325.1 uncultured Clostridia bacterium
TGACCTGCTTCTGGTTCTCCTCATGCGCCAGCTTGATGGCGGCGAGCATCTGATCATTGGGCACCTCGTTGGCGCCGGCCTCGATCATGACGACCTTCTTGCCGGTGGAGACCACGGTCACGTCGAGGTCGGAGACCTTGCGCTGCTCGCTCGTCGGGTTCAGCACCAGCTGACCGTCGACGAGGCCGACCTTCAGCGCGCCGATGGGGCCGTTCCAGGGGATGTCGGAGATGGCGAGCGCCGCGCTCGCGCCGATGAGCGCCGCGATCTCGGGGGAGCAGTCGTGATCGACCGCCATGACGGTCGCCATGATGGACACGTCGTTGCGGAAGTCATAGGGGAACAGCGGGCGGATGGGGCGGTCGATGACGCGGGCGGTCAGGATGCCCTTCTCGCCGGGACGGCCCTCGCGGCGGTTGAAGCTGCCGGGGATGCGGCCCACGGCGTAGAGCTTCTCCTCGAAGTCCACGGACATGGGGAAGAAATCCACGCCGTCGCGGGGACGGGGCGCGGCGGTGACGCACACCAGCACGCGGGTGTCGCCGTAGCCGACCATGACGGAGGCGTTGGCGAGCTCGGCGAGCTTGCCGACCTCGAGGAACAGCGGGCGGCCCGCCACTTCGAGCTCATACTTGTGATAGTTGGGGAACTGTCTCTTGGTGATGATGGTTGACATTGCATATCTCCTTTTGAAAAATTTTTTCTTCAGGAGCCTGTCCGACCTTTAGCACTTGATTTCAAGGCCGAGCTTCGACCGCAAAATCAACTGCTAAAAGGGAAAATAGGCTCCCGAAACGCCGGGGACAGATACGAAAAGACGCGGGGGAAGCGGAACTTCCCCCGCGACTGCTCTTACTTACGAATGCCGAGCTTGGCGATCAGCGCACGATAGCGCTCGATGTCCTTCTTCATGAGGTAGTCGAGCAGGCTGCGGCGCTTACCGATCATCTTGTACAGGCCGCGACGGGAGTGGTTGTCGTGGGCGTGCACCTTGAGGTGCTCGGTGAGCTGGTTGATCCGCTCGGTGAGAATGGCGACCTGCACCTCGGGGGAGCCGGTGTCGTTTTCGTGGGTACGGTTGGCCTCGATGATGGAGGTCTTCTGGTCTTTGAGCATCATGGTTGTTTTCCACCTTTCGTTTTATTCTCCCTCGGCTGCGTCAGGGAGCAGGTGGACTGTCCGCAAACGAGGCCGGGGAACATGCCCGATGATACTATCACAGTTTTTCCAAGGGGTCAAGAAAAATTTACACCTATAAAGAAAAAAGAGGGCTTACGCCCTCTTTTTACTTTTTGATCGCCTTGAAGTAGTCCTTCGTCACCTTGATGACCACCGGGCTGAGCAGCAGCAATCCGATCAGGTTCGGGATCGCCATGAGACCGTTGAGCGTGTCGGAGATGTCCCACACCAGCGTCAGGTCGGCGACCGCGCCGAGCACGATCACGATGACAAACAGCAGCTGATAGGGCTTCACCGCCTTGTGGCCGAACAGATACTCGATGCAGCGGGTGCCGTAGAGCGACCAGCCGAGGATCGTGGACGTGGCGAACAGCAGCAGACCCAGCGCCAGCAGCGTCGCGCCGAACTTCTGGCCGAACACCGTGGAGAAGCCCGCGATCGTGGTGGTCGCGCCGGCGAGAGCGCCCTCGCCCCAATGACCCTCGGCGACGCCGGAGCACAGGACGACCAGAGCCGTCAGCGTGCAGATCACGATGGTGTCCATGAACACCTCGAAGATGCCGTAGAGGCCCTGCTTGACGGGGTCGCGCTCGGAGGTGGAGGCGTGGGCGATGGGCGCGGAGCCGAGGCCCGCCTCATTGGAGAACACGCCGCGGCCGACGCCCTTGGTCATGGCGAGGCGGATGGTGATGCCCGCCGCGCCGCCGACGACGGCGGAGGGGTTGAACGCGCCCTTGAAGATCATGCCGAACACGGCGGGGATCGCGCCCGCGTGGGCGATGACCACGATCACCGCGCAGACGATGTAGATGATCGCCATGAACGGCACCAGCTTCTCCGTGACCTGGCCGATGCGCTTCACGCCGCCGATGACGACGAGGCCGACGAAGATCGCGATGACGATGCCGGTGACGAGGGCGATGGTGCTCTTCGCGTCCACGGCGGCGGGGTTGAACGCCTGCGCCACCTGATTGACGGAGTCGGCGATGGAGTTGATCTGGGAGATGTTGCCGATGCCGAAGGCCGCAATCGCGCCGAGGACGGCGAACACCGTACCCAGCCACTTGAAGTGCTTGCCGAGGCCGTTCTTAATATAGTACATCGGGCCGCCGACCCACTCGCCGTTTTCGTTGCGCTCGCGATACTTCACCGCGAGCAGCACTTCGGCGTACTTGGTGCACATGCCGACGAGGGCGGAGATCCACATCCAGAACACCGCGCCGGGGCCGCCGAGGACGATCGCGCCCGTGACGCCGGCGATGTTGCCGGTGCCGACGGTCGCCGCCAGCGCCGTGGTCACCGCCTGGAAGGGCGTGATCTCGCCGTGGCCGGCCTCCGCCTTGTGAAAGACCTTGCCGATGGTGTTCTTCATCGCGTAGCCGAACTTGCGGAACTGCAAAAATCCGGTGGCGATGCTCAGGTACAGACCCGTACCGACCAGCAGCACCAGCATCACGGGGCCCCAGACGAAGCCGTTGATGGCACTGTTGATCTGAATGATCGCATCCATATTTTCACTCTCCTAAAATGATCTATTAATTTTTTTGAACTTGAACTTCAAAATTTTCTATGAGACTATACCAAAAAATCGTCATTTTGTCAATAGAGAATCGGTATTATGAGCACCTTTTCACAAGGCACGCCGCAATTTGAAATTGTCTCTTGACAAAACGCACAGAGCAAGCTATCCTAACTGTACTAGAACAGTTAATACAGTTTCGCCGAAAGGAGGAAATGCGTTGATTACCTTGAACTATCGCGACGCGCGACCCATCTACGAACAAGTGAAAGACGGACTGCGCAAGCTGATCGTCAGCGGCGCGATCGCGGACGGGGAAAAGCTGCCGAGTGTGCGGCAATTAGCGAGCCAACTCGCCATCAACCCGAACACCATCCAGCGGGCGTACAACGAGCTGGAAGCGGAGGGCTACGCCGCGTCGGTGCCCGGCAAGGGCAGCTTCGCCGTGCGCGGCGAGCGCGCCCACGACGACGCCCGACGGCAGGAGCTTGCCGCGCGGCTGCGGGAGACCGCCGCGGAGCTGCGCGCCATGGGCATGAGCCAGGCCGAGATCGAAGCGCTTTGCAAGGAGGGAGAAGAGAAATGATCGAAGTCAAAAACCTCGTCAAGACCTTTGACGGTTTCCGGGCGCTGGACGACGCCAACGTGACCGTGCCGCAGGGCGCGATCTACGGCCTCGTCGGCCCCAACGGCGCGGGCAAGACCACGCTGCTGCGCCACCTGACCGGCGTGTACCGGCAGGATTCCGGCACGCTCACCGTGGATGGGCAGGCGGTGTGGGAGAATCCCGCCGTCAAGACGCGCATCGCGTCCATCCCGGACGACTGGTACTATTTTATGCAGGCGGGCATTCGGGAAATGATGGCGTATTATCGGGGCTTTTATCCGCAGTTCAATATGGAACGCTACGAAAAGCTGAAAACCGTGTTCGAGCTGAACGAAAAGCAGCCCATCCGCCGCATGTCCAAGGGCATGCAGAAGCAGGCGGCGTTCTGGCTGGCGATGTGCTGCATGCCGGACTATCTCATCCTCGACGAACCGGTGGACGGGCTCGACCCCGTCATGCGCCGTCAGGTCTGGGGACTCATCATGCAGGACGTGGCGGAGCGCGGCACGACGGTGCTGGTGTCCTCCCACAACCTGCGCGAGCTGGAGGACGTGTGCGACCACGTGGGCATCATGAACAAGGGCAAGGTGCTGCTGGAGCGCAGCCTCTCCGAGTTGCAGGACAACACGGTGAAATTGCAGGTGGTGTTCGACGGCGACGCGCCGACGCTGCCGGAAACGCTCACCGTACTGCACCGCAGCGCCGTCGGGCGCGTGCACACCATCATCTTCCGCGGCGCGCAGCACGACATCGAGGCGGCGCTGGCACAGTTCAAGCCGGTCTTTATGGAGGCCGTGCCGCTGACGCTGGAGGAGATCTTCATCTATGAGCTGGGAGGTGCCGACTATGCAGTCAAAGACATCATTCTTTAATCGGACGGTTTTTCTGCACGACTTAAAGCGCTGGTGGCCGCTGACGGCGGGCTATGCGCTGATCTGGCTGCTGCTCCTGCCGCTCTCGCGGCTGACGGAGCTAAACCACGACGCATATCTCAGCGCGTGGAACGCGCAGTTTGACGCGCTGGACATCGCCGCCGTCGGCGGGTATTGGAGCGCGTTTCTCACCGGCATTCTGTTCGCCATGGCGGCGTTCTCGTACCTCACCAATCCCCGCGCGACCTACGGGCTCCACGCCCTGCCGGAGCGCCGCGAGACGCTGTACGTCACGCACTATCTCGCGGGGCTGTGCAGCCAGCTCGCGCCGCAGCTGCTCACGGTCCTGCTGACGATGGCGGTGCTGGCGGCGCACGGCGCGTTCAGCGCACGGCTTTTCGGCCTGATGCTGCTCGCCTTTATGCTGCCGACGCTGTTCTTCTACTCGTTCGGCGTGTTCTGCATGATGTTCACCGGACAGATCCTCGCCGCTCCCGTGTTCTACGGCGCGCTGAACGTGCTGGTGGTGGGCGTGGAGCTGCTGATCCGCACGTTTGCGGGCAACTTCCTCTACGGCTGGGCGGAGAACATCGAGCCGGTGCTCACGCCCCTCTCGCCCATCGTCAAGCTGGTGGAAAACGGCGTCCGCGCTACGCAGGATACCTACGAGGTTCTGGAAAACGGCGTCATCCGGGTGGAAGGCACCCAGGAGCTTCAGCTCCTCGGCCTTGACTGGCTGCTGATCTACGCCGCCGCGGGTCTGGTGTTCGCGGTGCTGGGACTGCTGGTCTACCGCAAGCGCCACAGCGAGGCGACCGGCTCCACCGTCGCGATCGACTGGGCGCGGCCCATCTTCAAGTACGGCGTCACGTTCTGCGCGGCGCTGGCGCTGGGGCAGCTGCTGTACTACCTGTTCTTCGGCCAGTTCCGCTCCTCCGGCAGCTACTCGCTGCCCGGCACGCTGGGCTGCATGGCGCTCTCGGGGCTGATCGGCTACTTCCTCGCGGAGATGCTGCTCAAAAAGAGCTTCCGCGTGTGGAAGTCCGGCTGGCGCGGCGCGGTCGCCGTGGTCGCGGTGCTGGTCGCCATGGGCTGCGGCATGTCCCTCGACCTCACGGGCTACGAGAGCTATGTGCCGAATCAGAACGACGTGCAGGCCGCCACCGTGAGCATGAACCTCTACAACAGCAGCGCCCACACCTACCTGTTCGGCATCCGTGACCCCGAGACCATCCGCCTCATCATCGAAGCGCACCGCGCCATCGTGAGCGACAAGGAGCGCCAGCTCCAATGGAACGACGGCTCGCAGCCGCGGGATTACAACGAAGCCGGTGCCGCCTATGGCTACCTCTCCGTGGACTACACCCTCAGCGACGGGCGGCTCGTCAGGCGCCGCTATTCCGATATCGTCATCTTCGCCGACGAGCTGGGCGATCCCGCCTCCCTCGCCGGAGCGCTTACCGCGCTGAACAACTCCGAGACCGCCATGTTCGCCCGCGCGCTGGGGCGCGACTACTACAACGGCGACAACGACCCGCGTACCCTGCCCGACCTGCGCTTCACCGGCGGCGACGCCTATGTGTACGACAACGACGCCTACCGTGAGCAGAGCCGCACCCTGACCGCCCACGAGGCGGAGCTGCTCTACGACGCGGTGCTGCGCGACGTGGCGGCGGGGCACGTCAGCGGCTCGCTGTTTG
>CAMJGU010000063.1 GCA_946405325.1 uncultured Clostridia bacterium
ATCCTCATCAAGCAGACCGGCGAGCTGCACTCCGACTGGACGGGCGTGAAGCTCGACGTGGAGAAGTACCGCAACGTGGTCTTTGAGCCGTATGACCTCAAGGTTCTGAACGGTACAATTGATTTTTAAAATGAAAAGAGCGCCTTTCGGCGCTCTTTTTCGCGCCCGCAGGCGCAATTTTTTTTATTTGAGCAAAAGCTCCGCGATCTGTACGGTGTTGGTCGCCGCGCCCTTGCGGATCTGGTCGCCGCAGCACCAGAGGGCGAGACCGTTGGGATCGGTGAGATCCTCGCGGATGCGGCCCACGAACACGATGTCCTGGTCGGAGGTGTCCAGCGGCATGGGGTACTGCTTGTTCTTGAGGTCGTCCACCAGCTTCGCGCCGGGGGCGGCGGCGATCAGCTCGCGCGCTCGCTCGACGCTGATCTTCTTCTCGGTGCGCAGCACGACGGAAATGCTGTGGCTGCGGAACACCGGCACGCGCACGCAGGTGCAGGAGACGTTCATCTCCGGCAGGTGCAGGATCTTGCGGCCCTCGTTCTGCATCTTCATCTCCTCGCTGGTGTAGCCCATGTACTGCTCGCCGCCGATCTGCGGGATGACGTTGAACGCCAGCTGGTAGGGGAACGCCTTCGGCTCGACGCTCGTGCCGTCGGCATACGCCATGGCTTCCGCCTTGAGCTCGTCAAGACCCGCCTTGCCCGCGCCGCTCGCCGCCTGATACGAAGACGCGATGATGCTGGTGATGGGGCTTTCCTTGGCGAGCGCGTTGATCGCGACCATGGTGATGATGGTCGTGCAGTTGGGGTTGGAGATGATGCCGCTGTTCCACTTCACGTCCTCGGGGTTGATCTCCGGCACCACCAGCGGCACCTTGGGATCGAGACGGAACGCGCTGGAGTTGTCCACGAATGTCGCGCCCGCCTTGACGATGGACGGCGCGAAGCGCTCCGCGATGTCGTTCTCCGCCGCGCCGAGGACGATGTCGAGACCGTCAAAGGCGCTGTCCGTCGCCTCGACGATGGTCACGTCCGCGCCCTTGAAATTGATCTTCCTGCCCGCGCTGTGGGCGGAGGCGATAGGGCGAAGGGAGGCGACGGGGAAGTCGCGCTCCACCAAAATCTTCATCATTTCCTGACCGACGACGCCCGTTGCGCCGAGGATGCCGATGTTCACAGGTTTCATAGTACGTTTTTCTCCTTTACAAAGCTGTCATACAGGACCCGAATGGCCTGTTCAAAATCCTTTTCTTCCACGCCGACGATGATGTTCAGCTCATCGGGACCCTGGGTGATCATGCGCACGTTGATGCCGTTCTTGCCGAGGGCAGCGAACAGCTTGCCCGACGTGCCGAGGCGGTACGCCATCCGGCGGCCGACCGCCGCGACGATGGCGATGTGTTCCGTCACCGTAATATTATTCGGCTTGAGCTCCTTTTGCAACTCGCCCAGCACCTCGTAGAGCTGATTGCTGACCTGCTCGGCGCTGACCATCAGCGACACGGTGTCGATGCCGGAGAGGATGAACTCCACGTTGATCTCGTGGCGCTCCAGCACGTCCATGATCTGGAGCAGCACGCCGTGCTCGGAGGAGAGGCTTGTCTTGGCGATGGTGATGATCGAGAAGCCCTTCTTGCCCGCGATGCCGGTGATGAAGGTGTCGCTGTCGCTGTGCTCGTCGTCCACCTTTTCCATGATGAGCGTGCCGGGGTGCTTGGGATCGTTGGTGTTGCGGATGTTGAGGGGAATGCCCTTTTCCCGCACCGGATACACCGCGCCCTCGTGGAGCACCTGCGCGCCGACGTAGCTCAGCTCGCGCAGCTCGTTGTAGGTGACGTGGCGGATGGGGGCGGGGTCCTTGACGATGCGCGGGTCCGCCATCAGGATGCCGGACACGTCCGTCCAGTTCTCGTACACGTCCGCGTCCAGCGCCGCCGCCGCCAGCGCGCCGGTGATGTCGCTGCCGCCGCGGGAGAAGGTTTTCACATGACCGTCGGGCATGACCCCGTAGAAGCCGGGGATCACCACGCCGCGGCCGTCCGCAGCGCGCTGCAGGGCTTCATAGCTTGCCGCCTGATCCACGCTGCCGTCGAAGCGGAACTTGATCCACAGCGCCGCGTCCACGAAGTCGAAGCCGAGGTACGCCGCCATGAGCTTTGCCGAGAAGTACTCGCCGCGGGACGCCAACTCGTCGTCGGAGACCTCGCCGCGCTGCATGCGTTCCCAGAGCGCGTCGAACTCGCCGTCGAGGTTGAGGTTCAGCTTGCAGCCGCGGGCAATGTCGTTGTAGCGCCCGCGGATCATGCCGAAGATGTCGTCGCAGGCGACGCCGTACTTGATGTGCGCCGCGCAGAGGTAGAGGAGATCGGTGATCTTGTGGTCGTCGCGGAAGCGCTTGCCCGGAGCGGAGACGACCACCACGCGGCGGGCGGGATCGGACTGGACGATGGATCTGACCTTGGCGAACTGCGTCGCGTCCGCGCAGGACGAGCCGCCGAATTTGACTACTTTGAGCATAGTTGTTTCCTTCTTATTTCTTTCTGCGTTCCGCGGCGACGCGCGCCATCAGCGCGTTGGGATCGTCCGCGAGGTAGGTGCGATAGACTTCATACGCCTGCGCCACGGTGTAATCGCCGAAGAACAGGTATTCGCCGTTCCGGCGGAAGAACCAGCGCGCCATGGCGCCGGAGTTGTCCACGGCACAGGGCCGCGCCTTGTCGGTGTAGTAGCTGCCGCAGCCCGCGAGGACTTCCATGCAGTCCGCGACGACGTTGGACGCAGTGGGGAAGCCGCCCGCGCCCGCGCCGGAAAAGCTCTGCTTGCCGACGCGCTTGGCGTAGAGCGAGACGAGGTTGCCCGTGCCGTCGGTGTGCGCCTCGGGCGCGGTGACGGGGAAGAGGGTGGGGCAGACGAACGCCGCCACCTTGTCGCCGTCCTTCTGGGCGCGGGCGATGAGCTTGAAGGTGAGCCCCAGCTCCTTCGCCTTTTCGATGTCCGCGCTCGTGATGTGGGAGATGCCAACGCACGGAACGTCCTCCTCCCGGATCGACACGCCGAAGGCGAGGTTGGCGGAGAGCACGATCTTGCGCCGCGCGTCGTAGCCCTCCACGTCCGCAGTGGGATCCGCCTCGGCGTAGCCGAGCGCCTGCGCCTCCTTGAGGATCGCTGCGTAGTCCGTACCCTTGTTGGTCATGGCGGAGAGCATATAGTTGGTGGTGCCGTTGAGGATGCCATCCACCGCGTCGATGGCGTCCATCTTCTCCACGCGGGAAAGCGACGTAAGCCACGGGATGCCGCCGCCCGCCGCCGCCGTGCAGCGCAGGCTCACGCGGTTTTGGCGCGCGAGCGCGAGGAGATCGTCATAGTGGGCGCACATGAGCTGCTTGTTGGCGGTGACGACGTGCTTGCCCGCTTGCAGTGCGGCGCTGACGTAGGCGTAGGCGGGATCGACGCCGCCCATGACCTCCACCACCGTGTCGATGCTCCGATCCCGCACGATCTCGTCAAAGTCCGCCGTCACGGTACAGGTAAGCTCCGGACGCGGACGGCGGGAGAGCACCGTGGTGACGTTCAGCTCGCTGTGCTCCTTCGTCATTTCGTAGAAATGGGAGCCCACCGTGCCAAAGCCCAGCAGGGCGATGTTCATAGCCGTTCCTTCTTTCATAATATGGTGTCCCTCTGTATCATTTTATACAAAATGACGACATTTGTCCGCGACAGAAAAACACTTGACTTTTGTGTGGAAACAATATAACATAGCGGAAGTGAAAATACAATCCCTCACAAAGTGAACAAAAATGACAAAAATCGGCTTGAAAAGCCGATTTGATTTGGAGGAAATGCTCAATGGATTATCAAAGCACCCGGGACCCGTCGCTGCGCGCCTCGTCGGCGCAGGCGGTGCTGGACGGTCTGGCGCCGGACGGCGGCCTTTACAGTATGCCCTCGATGGCGGAGGTTTCATTCGACTGGCAAAGCGTTCTCGGTATGGACACGCAGGGTATGGCGACGGAGATATTGACCGCGCTGCTGCCGTCGTTTACCAAGGACGAGATGCGTGTGCTGGTGAAAAACGCCTACACGGGGAAGTTTGAGACGGAGGACCTCACGCCCACGGTGCAGGTGGGCGACGACACGGTGCTGGAGCTGTTCCGCGGCCCCACCAGCGCGTTCAAGGACGTGGCGCTGTCGATGCTGCCGCAGCTGATGACCGCGGCGCGGCAAAAGTGCGGTGTGGACGACGAGATCCTGATCCTCACCGCGACCAGCGGCGACACCGGCAAGGCCGCCATGGAGGGCTTTTGCGACGTGCCGGGGACGAAGATCATCGTCTTTTACCCCGACGGCGGCGTGAGCGCTGTGCAGAAGGCGCAGATGACCACGCAGGCGGGCAACAACACCTGCGTGTGCGCGGTGCGCGGGAACTTTGACGACGCGCAGACCGGCGTGAAGAACGTATTTGCCGCGGTCACGGAAGGAAAACTCCTTGACGGCAAGGGCGTGCGCCTTTCCTCCGCGAACTCCATCAACATCGGCCGCTTGGCCCCGCAGGTGGTGTATTACTTCCGCGCCTACGCGAATCTGGTCAACGAGGGCAGGATCCAGGTCGGCGATAAGGTGGACTACTGTGTGCCGACGGGCAACTTCGGCGACATTCTCGCGGGCTGGTTCGCAAAAGAAATGGGCCTTCCCGTAGGAAAGCTCATCTGTGCGTCCAACGCCAACAACGTGCTGACGGATTTCTTAAAAACCGGCCGCTACGACAAGAACCGCCCGTTCTACAAGACGGTTTCGCCGTCCATGGACATTCTGGTGTCCAGCAACTTAGAGCGCCTGCTGTACCTCATGTCCGGCGACGCGGCGTTGGTGAAGCGCCTCATGGGCGAGCTGAAGGAAACCGGCGTCTATCAGATCCCCGACGAGCTGCTGCAAAAGCTCCACGCCGACTTCTGGCAGGGCTTCTGCGACGATACCGGCACGAAGAACGCCATCGGCATGGTGTACCGCGAGTACGGCTACCTCTGCGACACGCACACCGCGGTGGCGTGGGACGTGGCGCAGCAGTACAAGGCGGCGAACCCCGACCACAACCCGGTGGTGATCCTCTCCACCGCTTCGCCGTATAAGTTCCCGGCGGCGGTGCTGGAGGGCATCGGCCACTCGGCGCGTGGCGATGAGTTCGACGTGATGGAGCGGCTTCGCAACGAGACGCTGGTGCCTGTCCCGAAAAACCTCGCGGGGCTGCGCGAGCGCGAAGTGCGCCACCGCGACGTGATCGACCGCGACAAGATGCTGGACTACGTGCTCGGCAAGGCAAGTCAGAAAGAGTGGTTTTAAGATGAATATTGTATGCTTGGATATGGAGGGCGTCATCACGCCCGAGATCTGGATCAAGTTCTCCGAGGTCAGCGGCATCCCGGAACTGCGCCGCACGACGCGCGACGAGCCGGACTACGACAAGCTGATGAAGTTCCGCATGGACATTCTGCGTCGGCACGGGCTGGGTCTCAAGGAAATTCAGGACGTGATCGCCCAGATCGACCCGCTGCCCGGCGCGAAGGAGTTTATGGACGAGCTGCGCGCCACGACGCAGGTGGTCATTTTGTCCGATACGTTCGAGGAGTTCGCGAAGCCCCTGCTCAAAAAGCTCGGCTGGCCGACGATCTTCTGCAACTCGCTCGTCACGGACGAGCAGGGGATGCTCACGGGCGTGAAGATGCGCTGCGAGAAGTCGAAGCTCACGACCGTCAAGGGCCTCCAGAGCATCGGCTTTGAGACCATCGCCGCGGGCGACAGCTACAACGACCTCGACATGATCCTTGCGTCCAAGGCGGGCTTCCTGTTCCGCACCACGGAGCAGATCAAGAAGGATCATCC
>CAMJGU010000064.1 GCA_946405325.1 uncultured Clostridia bacterium
AGCAGCTCCTTGCCGCCGATGACCGTGATGAGCGAGGTGTCCTTGAGCAGGATGATGAACTCGTTGCCGAGCGCCGGCAGGATGTTCTTGATGGCCTGCGGGATGATGATGAAGCGCATGGTGGTAAAGTAATCCATGCCGAGGCTGCGCCCCGCCTCCATCTGCCCCGCGTCGATGGACATGAGGCCGGAGCGGATGATCTCGGACACATAGGCGCCGGAGTTGATGCCCAGCGTCAGCGCGCCGACCGCCGTGAAGTTGCGGCTGCTGGCGAACACCACCATGCCCATGATGAGCAGCTGCACCATCATCGGCGTGCCGCGGATGACGGTGGTATAGAACTTGCAGATCGCGTTCACGACGCCGAGGATGATGTTCCTGCGGCCCGGGCGCTGCTGGTCATGCGCGGTGCGCACCAGCGCCACGATCAGGCCCAGGATCACGCCCAGCACCAGCGCCATGGCGGTGACGACCAGCGTCGTGCCGACGCCCTCTATGTATTGCAGCCAGCGGTCGTTGATGATAAAGGCGGAATAGAACTTGTAATAAAAGCTCTGAAAGAAGCCCAGCTCGACGCCGGATTTCATCTGCTCAAACAGCAGCTCGTAATAATCCATGCGGTTCTCCTCATTTGAAAGAAAGGGGGCGGCAGAGCCGCCCCTTTTCAGGATCAGTTGCCGATGTACTTGTCGACGATGCTCTGCACAGTGCCGTCCGCCTTGAGCTCGGCGAGCGCGCCGTTCACAGCGTCGAGCAGCGCGGTGTTGCTCTTGGCCATGCCGATGGCGTAGTCCTCCACCGCATACTCGGTGTCGAGGATCGTGAGACCGGCGTTCGCCGCGACGAGGGACTGCGCGGGGGCGTTGTCGATGACGACCGCGTCGACCTGACCGTTGACCAGCGCCTGCACGGCGGTGATGCCGTTGTCGTAGGCGATGACGTGATCGTCGCCGTAGTCATCGGAGCAGTAGATGTTGCCGGTGGTGCCGCGCTGGGTGCCGATCATGTAGTCGCCGAGGTTGTCGAGCGTCACGTCGGAGCCTTCCTTGACGATGACGGACTGCACGCCGGTGGAGTAGCTCTCGGAGAAGTTCATCACCGCGAGGCGCTCCTCGTTGACGGTGACGCCCGCCATGACGATGTCGCTCTTGCTGTTCTGGGCGGCGAGAAGCGCGGCGTCAAAATCCATATCGTCGATCTGGAGCTCGAGGCCCAGCTTGTCGGCGATCGCCTGCGCGATCTCAATGTCGATGCCGACGAAGTTGCCGGCGTCGTCCGTGGACTCATACGGAGGGAAGGCGGCGTTGGTGGACATGGTCAGCTTGCCGGCGGTCACGGTGCTGAAATCAGCAGCGGTCTCGGCAGGAGCCGCCGTGTCAGCGGGCGTGGTGGTTTCGGCAGGAGCCGCGGACTCGTTGTTCTGGGTGCCGGAATCCTTGCTGCCGCAGGCGGCCAGAGAGAGAATCATGGTCGCCGCGAGAAGCAGCGCAAAAATCTTTTTCATCTTGATATCCTCCATTTCATCAAACGGCGTCTCCGCCGTGTGTGTATGCATAATAATACATTTTATTCGCTCCGTCAATCAACGTATTCGATAAATATGGCAGTATATAATGGTCGCTCCTGTGCATGTTGCACAAGAGCGACCATTTTTTATGCATATATTCAGCGTTTATTCAGTTTTTTCCTCGATCAGCCGCCGCACCTCGGAAAGCGAGATGCCGCGCTCACGCGCGATGCGGGCAAGATCCTCATACTCGATCTTGCTGCGCTCCGCGCCATAGCCCGTCGCCGTCTTGCGGCGCACCGGTCCATAGGGCGTGTCCAACGTCTTGATCTCACGATCCAGCACATGGCGGCGCAGCCGCGCCTCGCGGATCCCGATGGTCGTGGTGTGACGGAAGATCGCCGCCACCATCGTGTCACGCTGCTCCGGCATGCACAGCACCCGCAGCAGCACGCCGGGGCGGCCCTTTTTCATCTGCACCGGCATGGTGTACACGTCCCGCGCGCCCAGCGTGAAGAGCCGCTCCGCGGCAAAGCCCAGCGCCTCGCCGGTCATGTCGTCCATGTCGCAGGAGAGCTCAACGATCTCCTCCGTCTCCCCCTCGCTCTCGCCGAGGATCGCGCGGACACAGTTCGCCTGCTCGAAATCCTTCTTCCCCATGCCGTAGCCGTACGCCGCGCCGCGCAGCAGCGGCATCGCGCCGAATTTGGTCACGAAGTGCCGCAGCAGCGCCGCGCCCGTGGGCGTGCACAACTCGCTCTGGATCGCGCCGCCGTACATGGGGATATCCCGCAGCAGCAGCGCCGTCGCGGGCGCGGGCACGGGCAGGATGCCGTGGGCGCAGTGCACCGTGCCGCCGCCGACATTCACCGGCGAGGCGGCGACTGTGTCGGGGCGCAGCTCATGCATCAGCAGGCACACGGCGGTCACGTCCGCAATGGCGTCCATCGTGCCCACCTCGTGGAAGTGGATGTGCTCGATCGGCTCGCCATGCACCTGACTCTCCGCCTCCGCGATGGAGCGGTACACCGCCAGCACGTCCGCCTCCACCGCGGGATCGAGGTGCATATCCTCCACGATATGCGTGATCTCATGCATTCCGCTGTGGTGATGGTGATGATGCTCGTGCAGGTGCTCGTCCTCCTCCACGCCGTTCACCGAGACGTGAAAGTGCGTCCCCGTGACACCGCACTTCACCGACGGCTCGGCGGAGACGGTCACGCCGGGGATACCGAGGGCGTTGAAGCGGTCGAGAAACGCCCGACGGTCAGGCAAAAGCTCCAGCAGCGCCGCGGCGAGCATGTCCCCCGCCGCGCCCATGGAGCAGTCCAAATACAGTGTTTTCATCCGATGATCTCCGATAGATTGTCCAGAATCGCCTTGGCGACGCCGGGATTGTTCATGGAGTAGACGTGTACCGTGCGGATGCCGTTGGCGAACAGGTCGATGATCTGGTCAGTGGCATAGGCGATGCCCGCCTGACGCATGGCGCTCTCCGTGTCGCCGAAGGTGTCGAGAATGCGGCGGAAGCGCTCGGGCAGCGTCGTGCCGGAGAGCTTGAGCGTGCGCTTCATCTGCTTGGCGTTGACGATGGGCATGATGCCCGGGTGCACCGGCACGGTGATCCCCGCCTCGCGGAGCTTGTACATATAGCTGTAGAACACGGGGTTGTCGAAGAACATCTGGGTGATAAGGAAGTCCATGCCCGCGTCCACCTTCTCCTTGAGGTGGGCGATGTCCTCCTTCTGGTTGGCGGAATCGGGGTGCGTGTCGGGATAGCACGCGCCCGCCACGCAGAAGTCCGGATCGAACGCCTTGATGTCCCGCACCAGCTCGATCGCGTGGTGGTAGTTCTGCTCCTTGAGCTCAAAGCCCTCGGGAATGTCGCCGCGCAGCGCGAGGATGTTGTCCACGCCCTTGCTTTTAAGCAGCTTCAACTGCTCCTGAATGTGGTCGCGACTCGAGGTGATGCAGGTCAGGTGCGCCATCATCGGCACGCCCATATTCGCCTGTAAATCGTGGGCGATCTCGGCGGTGTACTCGCTGGTGCCGCCGCCCGCGCCGTAGGTCACGCTCATGAATATGGGTTTGAGCGCCGCGATCTCCCGCGCCGCCTTGGTCACGCTCTCGCGGGTATCCTCGGTCTTGGGCGGAAAGACCTCAAACGAGACGGAATACTGCTTGGATTCCACGATCTTGCTGATCTTCATAGCCGTTTCCTCCTTGATTTGTTGGGATGCATTATACCATCACAGATGGAAGAATACAACAAAATCCCTCGCAAAAACGAGGGATTTTGTTGTATTATACACGGCCCATGTGCACCGCGACCACGGCTTCCCGCCGCGGCGGCTCCTTCGCCCACAGGCGCTCGAGCTTGCGCATCTCCACGCGATAGAGCGCGAGCAGCAGAATGTCCGCCGCCACCCACGCGATGGGGTTGGAGCAGCACACGCCCACAAAGCCGTAGCTTCTCGCGAGGATAAACACCACGAGCATGCGCCCGATCAGCTCGGCAAGGCCCGCCGCCATCGCCTGATTGGAAAAGCCCATGCCCTGCAGACCGTTGCGGAAAATGAAGATGACCGCCAGCAGCGGGTACGCCGCGCCGTTGAGGACCAGATAGGTGTGCACGTCCGCGAGGATCGCGGCGTCCGCGCTGCCGATGAACGCCGACGCCACGGCGCTGCCCGCGAAGTAGTTGAAGCAGAACGCCGCCGCGCAGTAGAGGAACGCCGCGACCGTCATGCTGTTCACGCCCTTGCGGATACGCGGCAGGTCCTTCGCGCCGAGGTTCTGGCCGCAGTAGGTCGCCATGGCGACGCCGCAGCTGTCCAGCGGCGCGGAGACCAGCATGTGCACCTTGGAGCCGGCGGAGACCGCCGCCACCGCGCCGGTGCCGAGGCCGTTGACCGCGCTCTGCACCATGATGGTGCCGACGGCAGTGATGGAGAACTGTAAGCCCATCGGCACGCCGATGGCGGCGATCAGGCGCATCCTGCGACCGTCAGGCCGCAGATCGTCGCGGCTCAGGTGCAGGATCGGCACCTTGCGCCACATATAGACGACGCAGGCGATGCCCGAGAGCAGCTGCGAGAGCACCGTGGCGTACGCCGCGCCCTCGACGCCGGTGCCGAGGAACTTCATGAACACCACATCCAGCACGATGTTGATGAGCGCCGCGCCGATGAGGAAAAAGAGCGGCGTGCGGCTGTCCCCCAGCGCGCGCAGCACACCGGAGCTCAAATTGTAGAGGATCATCGCGCCCGCGCCGAGGAAGATGATGTGGATATAGCGGTAGGCTTCGTCGTAGATCTCCGCCGGGGTATTGGTGATGCGCAGGATGTCCTCCGTCCACACCGCCGCGATCAGCGTGATGAGTGCCGTGGACAGGAGCCCCAGCCAGATGAGCTGTCCGGTGCGGCGGCGTACCTCGTCCTCGTCCCCCGCGCCGAAGCTCTGGGCGATCGGAATGGCGTAGCCGGAGCAGATGCCCAGCGCAAAGCCCAGCACCAGAAAATTCAGCGCGCCGGTGGAGCCGACGGCGGCGAAGGCGTTGACGCCGAGGATACGGCCGACCAAAACGCTGTCGGCGAGGTTGTAAAACTGCTGAAACAGGTTGCCGATCAAAAGCGGGCCGCAGAAGGCCAGAATGCGCTTGATGGGCGAGCCTGTGGTCATATCTTGGATCATAACGTTCGCTTCTTTCCTTTTCAGGTTCCCATCATTCTAGTCCTTTGCGCGCGGATTGCAAGAGGAAAAGCGCCCAAAAATTTGGACGCTTTTCCTAAATTCTTTGTCGTGTTTTTGTCTAATTTGCTGTAACGCTGTCCTGATACGCGTCCAGCAGATCATAGAGCGCAAGCGCCGGATCGGCGGCGGGCGCGATCTGCTCGCCCAGCTCCAGCACCGTGCGTCCGTCGCGGGTCGGCTCCCACACAGGAAGACCCGCACCGTTGGGATCGCCGTACTTCACAAAGTTCGCCCAGTACTCCTGCATGACCTCACTCAAGTCACGGTCGCTCTCGTCGTAGAGCCATGCGTGGCGGTCGAGATTGCCAAAGGCGTAGGGCAGTTCGCCGCCGTGCGCGGAGCCGAGGCCGCCGTTGTCCTTGGTGAAGCGGTACTCCCAGACCGGCTTATCCTGTGCCGCCAGCAGCCGCGTCCAGCAGTAGTGGCTGTAGCTGAACCACGCCGCGGAGTAGACCGCGTTGCTGCTGCCCTTGGCGTCGCCGCCCGCCTCCACCAGATAGTGATAGGTCTCGTCCACCGGCACCGGCGGGTACAGCGCCGCGGCGTCCTCCGCCCAATCGCCCAGCAGCGGGCGCAGGGTGTCCAC
>CAMJGU010000065.1 GCA_946405325.1 uncultured Clostridia bacterium
GCGGCATCATGGAGGGCACCGGCATGATGGGCGTGATCGTGGATCAGATCAAGAAGCTGGTCAAGACTCCGGCAAGCCTCGTGACCGCGACCGAGATGACGTGCGTGGTATCGAACGTCACCATGCCCGAGCAGTACATCTCCATCATCATCCCCGGCCGGATGTATGCCGAGGAATATGAAAAGATGGGCCTGCACCCGGCGTGCCTCTCGAACGCGCTCGAGAGCTCCGGCACCGTGACCTCGGCGTTGGTGCCGTGGAAGACCTGCGGCGCGTACATCCACAGCACCCTTGGCCTGACGGCGTGGGGCGCGGGCGGTTACGGCCCGTTCGCCATCTTCAACTGGCTCATGCCGATCATGAACATCGTGCTGGCATATCTCGGCATGACGGTCGCGGACATGAACAACGTCCGCCTCGCGAAGAAGAAAAAGGCGTAAGAGAGGAAGCAAGCCATGAACAGAGATCGTTATCCGCAACTGGAGGTCGATCTCGGCAAGCTGAAAGAAAACCTGACAGCGCTCCGGGAGCGCTGTCAGGATTCCTTTGTCGGGATCGCGGGCGTGGTCAAGGGCGCGGGCGCGTGGGAGAGCGTGGTGCGCGTGTTCGACGAGGCGGGGCTTTCTTACCTCGCCACCTCCCGCGTCGACCAGCTGCGCGGCATGCGGGAGCAGGGCGTCAAAACGCCGCTGATGCTCATTCGCATTCCCATGCGCTCGGAGCTTGCCGATGTGGTGGCGCTTACGGACGTGAGCCTGCAAAGCGACCTCGATATCCTTTGCGCCACGGAGGCGGAGGCGGCGCGGCAGGGAAAGACCCACGGCGTGGTGCTGATGATCGACCTCGGCGACCTGCGGGAGGGCTTTTGGGACGCGGAGGAGCTGATCGGCGCCGCTGTCGCGGTGGAGCGTGATATGCCGCACCTGCATCTGCTGGGCGTGGGCGTGAACCTGAGCTGCTACGGCTCGATCCTGCCGGACAAGCGCAATATGCAAGGGCTGGCCAGCCTCGCCTACGAGGTGGAGCGCGCCATCGGGCGTCCGCTGGAGATCGTCAGCGGCGGCTCGTCCACGTCGATGTACATGGTGCTGGGCGGTACGATGCCATACCGGATCAACAACCTGCGCCTCGGCGAGATCGTGCTGCTGGGCAGCATCTACGGGTGCAGCCCCGATTTTACGCACAAGGACGTGTTCACACTCCGCGCCGAGGTGGTGGAGTGCCGGGACAAGCCAAGCTTTCCGGTGGGACAGCTCACCGTGGACGCCTTCGGCCGCACGCAGGAGTACGAGGATCGCGGGATTCGCCGCCGCGCCATCGTCGCCGTGGGACGGCTCGACTACGGCGAGCCCTGCGACATCACGCCGCGCATGGCGGGGATCGAGGTGCTGGGCGCGTTCAGCGACCACACGATATTGGACGTGGAGGCGGTCAAGGATCGGATCAAGGTCGGCGATATCCTCGAATTTGACGTCAACTATGCTTCGCTGGCAAATCTGACGAACGCCCGCGGCGTCGAGCTGGTGACCAAAGAATAAAAAAGCGCCCGCGCGGGCGCTTTTTTATTGGCACGATCACGAACGATAGTCTCCGTTGATCCGCACATATTCGCCGGTCAGGTCGCAGCCGTAGGCAAGGCCGCAGCCGTCGCCCTGATGAAAGTCAAGTGAAATGGTGACCTCTGCGGCGTTGAGCACCCGCGTGAGCGGCTGCTCAGCGCCTTCCGCGGCGAGACCATTTTGCGAGAGCGGCACCTCTCCCAGCGGACTGCGGATCGTGCAGTCCGGCGCAGTATCGCCGCATTCCGCACCGGAATTGCCGACTGCCGTCAGAATTTCACCCCAGGACAATCTGGCGTGTCCCAAAGCCAGCTTGACAGAGGTCGAGGACGCGACGGCGCGCGCCACGGCGAAGGCGCTTTCCCGCGTGGCGAGCCCGTGAACCTCCACCGTCATCATGCGGGAGGCTCCCTCGCCGTCGGCGGCGATCTTTTTCGCCATGGTCAGGCAAATCTGATCCAGCGCGTCTGCAAACGCCTCGATGTCGGCGGGATGGTCGACGGCAACGCCCGAGGCGCCGTTGGCAAACAAGAAGATCGAGTCGTTGGTGGACGTATCCCCGTCGATCGTCAGCAGGTGGATGCTGCTGTCGCAGGCATCCCGCAGCAGGGATTGCAGCACAGGCTGGTCGACCGCGGCGTCGGTGGTGAGGAACGTCAGCGTGGTCGCCATGTTTGGGTGGATCATGCCGGAGCCTTTGGACATGGCGCCGATCCGGATCGTCCCACCGCTCAGCGTAAGCTCGACCGCCATTTCTTTTCTGACCTTGTCCGTGGTCATGATCGCCCAGGCCGCGTCAGACCCGCCGGAGGGGGACAGGGTGGGGATGATCTGCTCGACAGCCCTCTGGATCTTGTCCACGGGCAGATATTCGCCGATCACGCCGGTCGAGCTGACAAACAGCTGTCCGCTTTCAAGACCAAGCTGTCGTTCGGCAAAAGCGGCGATGCGCTTGGCGTCCTCCAAGCCGCGCGCGCCGGTGCCGGCATTCGCGTTGCCGCTGTTGATGACGATGCCGCGCGCGGAGCCTTGCTTCAGCAGCTCGCGTCCGAGCGTGACAGGGGCGGCGCAGAACCGGTTCGTCGTAAACAATGCCGCCACCGCCGCCTGACGGTCGGAGAGCAGCACGGCAACGTCGGGTTTATAGCTTTTTCGGCTCTTGACGCCCGCATAGATCGCGCCGGCCAAAAAACCTCTTGGCGTTGTGACGCCGCCGTTTTCGATGATTTGAAACGCCATGGGGCACCTCCCAAGCTATTTCGTTTTTGTAAGATGCCGGAATGCGAACGATTCCCTCAATAACCACAGAATTCACTTTATCATTATACTGCGCTAAATCACATATGTAAAGAAAAAAGAGGGACGAAGCGCCGTTGCCGCGCTTTTTGCCCGGTAAAAAAGATGGATTGCCTTGATCATTTATGGTAACAGCTCCTCCAGCGCGGCGAACAGCGCCTCCGGTTCCACAGGCTTGCTCAGGTGAGCGTTCAGCCCCGCCTGCATACTGCGCTGCACGTCCTCGTCGTAGGCGTTCGCCGTCAGAGCGATGATGGGAATGATCCGCGCGTCCGGCCGCTCCATGGCGCGGATCGCGCGCGTCGCCGCAAGCCCGTCCATCTCCGGCATCCGCATATCCATCAGGATCGCGTCGTAATATCCGGCTTCGTGCGCCGCGAACAGCTCCACCGCAACGCGGCCGTTTTCCGCGTGCTCCGCCGTCATGTCACGCATGGAGAGCAGCATGGTGATGATCTCGGCGTTGACATCCACATCCTCCGCCAGCAGGATGCGCCGGTCGGAAAGCGCCTTGGCTGCTCCCGGTTCCCGCGCGGGGAGCGCTTCACGCTTCCCTTCGTCCTTCCGCTCGGAGTTTTGCAGCGTCAGCGTGACCGTAAAGGTCGAGCCCTTGCCCTTTTCGCTCTCCACTGCGATGACGCCATTCATCAGCTCCACGAGACTTTTGGTGATCGGCATCCCAAGTCCCGTGCTGCCGTATTTGCTGGTGGTGGAGGAATCCTCCTGACTGAAGGCGTCAAATAGCTTCGGCAGATATTCCTTGCTCATGCCGATGCCGGTGTCGCTGACGGTGAAGCGCAGGGTCGAGTAATCGTTGTACCGCGCGGCCGTCTCCACCGTAAAGGCCACGCTGCCGCCCTCCGGCGTAAACTTCACCGCGTTGCCGAGGATGTTGATCATCACCTGCCGCAGCTTCATATCGTCGCCGATATAGTAATCTCCGACCTGCCCGATGATCCGGCAGTCATAGTGAACGCCCTTATCGCGGCACTGTCCGTCGATGATCGTGTTGATCTGCTCGAGCGTTTTTGTGAAGGAAAACTCCTCGCTTTTGAGGGCCATGCGTCCGGACTCAATGCGGCTCATATCCAGAATATCGTTGATGATACCCAGCAAATGCCGCGCGGACAGCCCGATTTTTTCCAGATGATCCCGCGTGCTCTCTGAGACCGAGCTGTCCGCCAGCGCGATGTTGTCCAGCCCGATGATGGCGTTCATGGGCGTGCGGATCTCATGGCTCATGTTGGAGAGGAACGCGGTCTTTGCCCGGCTTGCCGCCTCCGCCGTCACAAGGGCGGCCCTGAGCGCGTCGCTTTGCGACATCGCCTTTCTGGTCTCCGCGTCCACGTCGGTGAAGCCCATGCCGACGGCATGGACGACGTGGTCGTCCCGATCCTCCGGATGGCGGACGCCGGCAAAGCGCACCGTCTCGTAGGATTCCGCTCCGCCGCGCCGCACCATGTACAGATACGAGATCAAGCGCTCTTTTTCAAGCCCCGCCCGAATGGCGTCGGGATCGACGAAGCGAAGGAACGCCTCCCGATACGCCTCGGTCACGCAGTCGTTTGCGTAGCGCTCCATGACGGCCTGATACGCGAAATGTTCGCCGACCCGCAGCCCGCTGTCGTAGTCGGCGAGCGCCTGATAGCAGACGCCCTCGCCGCGGTCGAGGTCGATGTAATAGACGCTCCGGTAGTCGGAGGCGAGCGCTGTGATCATGCTGTTTGCCTGTACCTGGAGGCTCCTGACATACTGGCCCAGCTCCTCCTTGACCGCGTGGATGTTCTCGCTCAGCGCCCGCACGCTCTGCGACGGCTGAACGTCCGCCTGCGTATTGTCGCTTCGGATCTCCCGCGTCAGGTCGGTCACATTCCGCGAAAGCTCGCCAATGTCGGCAATTGTGCCCTGCAGCTGCCGCCGCAGCCGTCTGGTCACCACCATCACGAGGGCGATTCCGAGCAGCACCGTCAGGGAACTGTTGAAGGCGATGGAGCGCGTCTGCCGGCTGATCTGCTCGTCGTACCATTGGGCGCTGAAATCGACGGCGACGATTGCGGCGATGTCGCCGTCGGAGTCAAAAACCGGACTGTAGGCGCTGTAAAAGCGCCCCCATGCGTCGGTGTACGGCTCCTCGTCCACCGCCGGCGAACCGAGGCTCGCCGTGTACAGCGCGTCGGTGTAAAAGACCGCTTCTCCGAACTCGCTGGCGTTCTCAAGCGCCGGATCGATCATAAAGATGAACTGCCTGTTTCCCATGTCGCGGATGGTGTAGATGTATTCCAGATTGATATTTTCCTGAAATACCGCGAGGGTGTCGTGAATCGCCTGATAGGGCGCGGTGCCCTTGTCCGCCGCGCTCAGGTTCTTCAGCACGTCGCCGTCCAGCATATCCGCCGCCGTGTTGGAGATGTCCAGCATCCTGCTTTGGATCAGATCCTTCATGGCGGCCTTGGAATGGCTGACGAGTCTTGCACCCAGCGCCAGATTGACCGCCAGCAGGATGGCGGACACAATGACGATGATCTGCGCGGACAGGTTTTCCCTCAGCTTTTTCATCTGAACGAGCCTCCCTTGATGATGGGTTATGGCAACGTGGGCAGATTATCTGATTCTTATTTTATCGAATGACTGCTTGCTTTGTCAATAGCGGTGCTCGCGCTCACCGTGATCGCACTCGGGACACGCACTGCGGTGTTCACGGCGGGTGCAATTTTGCGGTGAGTCTTCCTCGTGATTCTGATTTTTTCTGCCAGATAGACACTTTACTGTCAAGCTAGTCTACCTTGACGGAACAACATTTAGTAGATTATTATGTTGGATGGAATCAGGCAATTCTCCGCATCGACAGGAATCACCGCATTTGTCGTACAGACAATAGCAAGCTGTCCGAAGCTGATTTCCAGCAGACATTGAATAATTATCTCTCCTATCT
>CAMJGU010000066.1 GCA_946405325.1 uncultured Clostridia bacterium
AGCTTCTTGATGTTGTTCGCGAGGTAGAACGTGAAGCAGCTGATGACGAGGGAGAACACGTCGGAGAGCACATTCTCGCCGCCGTTGGTGATGGTGGCGATCAGAGCCATAACGCCGAGGACCACGCCGATGATGGCAAAGATCCACAGGGGCTTGACCTTGGAGGCGTCCTTCGCCGCGCGCAGGGCGAAGATGCCCTCGAGCAGATCAACGACGCCGGCTGCCAGCGCAAGAATGCCGAGGACGATGAAGACGCCCACGCCCGTCTGAAGATCGGCGTTGGTGGCGATGTCCTCTGCGGCGGCACCGCCGCCGGCGACGGCGAAGCTGCCAACCGCGCCGATGATGTACAGAACGGCAGAGATGATGTCAAGGATACCCAGCACCTTGACGATTTTCTGAGACTTAGCAAGATCCATAATGAATACTCCTTCTTTCTTGCGCCGCCTTCTGTTTCCCTTCGGCGGCTCGATTATGAACGTTATTATAGTGCTTTTGGCAAATTTGTCAAGAAATGTTTGCGTTTGTTAAATTCTTCAGCTGATAAAGCCCCCGTCGGCGGTCAGCACCTGTCCGGTGATGAACGACGCTTCGTCGCTCGCGAGAAACGCCACCGCGGCGGCGATATCCTCCGGCGTACCGAGGCGGCCGAGCGGCGTCTGCGCCGCGAGGTCGCGGAGCGTCTCCTGCCCCAGCACCTGCACCATGTCGGTGTCGATGACCCCCGGCGCGACGCAGTTGACGCGGATGCCCGACGGCGCAAGCTCCATGGCGAGCGAGCGCGTCAGGCCGATGATCGCGTGCTTGGTGCAGGAGTACGTCACCTCGCAGCTCGCGCCGTGCTGGCCCCAGATGGAGGAGATGTTGACGATGCAGCCCGCTTTTTCGTGGATCATGGACGGCAGCACCGCCTGAATGGTGTGGCGCATGCCGTTGAGGTTCACCGCGAAGTAGCGGTTCCACAGTTCGTCCGTCACGTCCTGAAAGAGCGCCTGTCCCGCGACGCCGGCGTTGTTCACCAGCAGCGTGACCGGGCCGAACGCCTCCGTCACGCGCCGCACCATGGCGTCCACCGCCGCGCGGTCGGCAACGTCCGCCTGCACCGCGATCGCCTCGCAGCCCGCCGCGGTCAGCTCCGTCGCCAACTCGTCCGCCTTGTCCTTGCGCTCGTAATAGTTGATGCCCACGGCATAGCCATCCTTTGCCAGCCGCGCCGCCGTGGCGCGTCCGATGCCCCGGGACGCGCCCGTGACCAATGCGACTTTCTTCATGGTTCCTCCTCCGTCCGCACCAGGATCCTGAGCCGATGCTCGTCCGCCGCGCCGCCGATGGTCAGCGTATAGCGGATCTCGATCAGTCCCCCGCCCTCGCCGAGTTTTGTGCGCAGGACGTGGGTCTCCACCTCCGCCGGAAAGCTTCCGTAGGGCGTTTCATATACTGAACTGTGGGGCGCGCGCTCGGCAAAGCGAAAGCTGTTGCGCACCGCTCCGGTGCGCGTCAGCGCCGCGGCGGACTCCGTGAGCGTCAGCTCCGTGCGCACCGCGCCCATCTCCGCCTCGCGCGGCTCGTCATAGGCAAGGCGCCAGCCCTCCGCCGTCCGCTCCCACGTGCCGCGGACGATGGATGCAGCATCTTTGCCATGTATTGTGATTTTTGCGTTCCGTTTCATGGTGAAAATTATACTACGCTTTCCCCTTTTTTCCTATAGCTTTTTTGAAAAAACCTGCTATAATACCATTTGAGATTTATCCTGTATCAGGAGGCGTGCGTTATGGACTTGAAACTGACGGATAAGCAATTCCGCCGTCTTCTCGACCTCGTATATATTGGCAACTGGGTCATCAACTCCACCCGCGGCGACGACCGCATCCGCGACTACGACGACGTGGAGACCGCCGTGTTCTCCCACTGTCTCGACCAGGGCATGGTGTCGCTGGTGGAATCCTATAAAGGCGAGCTGATCCCCTCCCGCGCGTTCGCGGACGGCGGCATCCACGAGGCGATCATGGCCTACGAGGACACGATGTTCTTCGAGATCCTCGCGCAGGAGCTGGCGCTGCGGGACATGGACAGCGAGTCCCCGACGCCCGACAACTACGACGAGCTGTGCGAGCGCATGGAGGAATACTTAGGAGAATTCGAGGAGCACGGCACGGACAACATCACCGTCGAAATGTGAATACCCGCACAAAAAGGCAGCCGAACGGCTGCCTTTTTCTTATCGGATCGCCTTGGCGACCCATTTGTCGCTGCGATACCGCTTATAGAACACGATGCTGCGCACCGTCCAGTCGAGGATGGCGTGCGCCGACCAGACGCCCACCACGCCGTAGCCCATAAACTTGCCGAGGATGTAGGCGAACATCACGCGGCAGAGCCACATGACCGTCATGCTGGCGAACATGGTAAAGCGCGCGTCACCCGCGGCGCGCAGGAACGTCGGCAGCGAGAACGAGGGGATCCACAGAAAGATGGACGAGACGCCGTGGATCAGCGCCACGGTCACCGCGAGGCGCTCGCCCTCGGGGGACACGTCGTAAATGCGCATGATGAGGGGCAGCAGCGCGATGATCGTGAGGTTCACCGCCGCCATCAGCGCGTAGCCCGCCTTGCAGAGCTTGCGCAGGTAGTAGCGCGCGCCGTCGTACTCCCCCGCGCCGACGCACTGGCTCACCACGGTCGTCATGCCGAGGTTCAGCGCCTGCCCCGCGAAGCAGTGGAAGTTGCCGAGCGTGTTGCCGATGGCGTTGGCGACGATGGACGCCGTGCCGAAGGTGGAGATCAGGCTGAAGAGCATGAGCCGCCCCAAGTGGAACATGCCGTTCTCCACGCCGCTGGGGATGCTGATGTAGAAGATGTTTTTCAGCAGCCGCCGATTCAGCCGGAACGCGCGGAGATCGGACAGGTGCAGCGGCAGCTTCTCATTGAACAGCAGCGCGAGGATCACGACCGCCGCCACGGTGCGGGACACGAGCGTCGGAATGGCGACGCCCGCCACGTCCATGTGCAGGCCGAAGATCAAAATCGCGTTGCCCGTGACGTTGATGCCGTTCATCAGCAGCGACACCTTGAGCGACACGTCGCTTTTCCCCATGGTGCGGAAGATCGCCGCGCCGCCGTTGTAGAGCGCGATGCCGGGGATCGACGCCATGACGATGGAGTAATACTTGTCCGTCGCCGCCATGACGTCCGCGTCGATCTCGCCGAACACGGTGGTCAGCACCGCGGTCTTGAAGAGGTAGAGCAGCGCGGCGAAGCACACCGACGTCACCGCCAGCAGCACGACGAGGTGCTGCCCCGCGGAGTTGGCGTTCTCCCGCTCGCGGCGGCCGATGTACTGTCCCGCCACCGCCGCGCCGCCCGCCGCCATGGCGGAGAAGATGTAGATCATCAGATTGCTGATCGAGTCCACCAGCGACACCGCCGAGATCGCCGCGTCGCCCACGGTCGCCACCATCAGCGAGTCCGCGAGGCCCACGAGGATCGCGAGGAACTGCTCCGCGATCAGCGGCGCGATGAGCACGACGAGGTCGTGGTTGCTAAATTCAATTTTCCGGATGCCCGCCGCGGCGGGCGCTTTCTGTTCCATGTATGTTACTCCAAATACGGTAAAATCGCCGCGCCCCACGCCTCCGTCAGCCGCGGCAGCGTCCACTGCGCGTTGGCGGGACTGGTGGACGGCAGCTGCACCGCCTCCCGGCCCAGATCGTCGCGCAGGAGCCTGTTGTACCACTGAAATGATGTCGCCCCGTTGCAGAACACCGCGCGGATGTCCGCGCCGTTCAAAATCGGGCGCAGGTCGTTGGCAACGACGTTCGTGATGCTCGCGTCCGACGAGCCGGTGATCTCGCACGACGCGATGGTGTCCCACAGGGCGAGGTGATGGCGCAGGATCAGAGACTTCTTCTCCTCGATCGTCGTCGGGATATTCTCCCCGAACAGCGCGGGGATCACCCGCCAAAAGCGGTTTTGCGGGTGCCCGTAGAAAAACATCTGCTCGCGCGACTTGATCGACGGAAACGAGCCGAGGATCAGCACGCGGGATCGCGCGTCGTACAGCGGCGGAAAGGGGTGCGCTTGCGTCGTCTTTTCCATCGCTCAGTCCTGACAAATCTCGCACACGCCGTAGAGCACGGTGTCGCCCTTGTCCACGGCGAAGCCCTCCGCCTTTTCCACCACGCCGAGCAGCTGCTCCGCACCGGTCGAATCCATGTGGAACGTGCGACCGCACTTCTTGCACTTTAAATGCAGACTGTCGCGGCAGGCGTCGGAGCCGGTGAACTGATAGTAGACCTCGCGGCTGCCCTCGCGGCTCATGCGGCGGATCTGTCCCTCGGACTCCAGCTCCGCGAGGTTGCGGTACACCGCGCTCAGGCTCACGCCCTCGCCCTCCAGCGCCGCGGCGATCTCCTGCGCGGAGAGCGCCTCGTCCGGGTGCGCGCCCAGATAGCCAAGCAGCGTCTTGCGCTGCTTCGTCATGTACTTTGCCAAGGAAACCACCTTCTCAACTTGCGATTCGTTTGCAAATCAAGATACCACTCGCGGCGGCGGCTGTCAAGGGCAAGGCTTGACAGTTCGCGGCAGATTGTATATTTTATTATGCAGGAAAACTGTAAGGGAGGGGCGCGCGTGAAAACCATCGCCAGCTTTACCGTCAACCACGACAAGCTCGAAAAGGGCATGTATGTCTCCCGCATCGACGGGGACGTGGTGACCTATGACATCCGCATGAAAAAGCCCAACGGGGGCGACTACCTCGGCACCGGCGAGGCGCACAGCTTCGAGCATCTGTTCGCGACGCTCGCCCGCAACAGCGCGCTGGGCGACAGCGTGATCTACGTCGGGCCCATGGGCTGCCGCACGGGCTTTTATTTTCTGGTGCGGGACACGATGACCCACGCGCAGGCCATCGACCTCGTGCGCCACTGCTTCGCCAAGATCGCGGTCTGGGACGGCGAGATCCCCGGCGCGACGCGCGTGCAGTGCGGCAATTATCTGGATCAGGATCTCCCCGGCGCGCGGGCGGTCGCGGCGGACATGTGCGAGGTTCTGAAAAATTGGACGGAGGAGAAACTCAAGTATGAAGAATAAGGTGTTCGGCGTCATCGGCGCCATGGAGAGCGAGGTCGCGCAGCTGCGCGCCGCGCTGGGCAATACGGAGACGGCGGAGCATTCCGGCCTGACGTTTTACAGCGGCACGATGGGTGAAAACCGCGTCGTGCTGGTCAAGTGCGGCATCGGCAAGGTCAACGCCGCCCGCTGCACGCAAATTCTGATCGACAAGTACGCTCCGGACTACATCGTCAACACCGGTATCGCAGGCGGCATCGGCGAGGGCCTTGCCGTGGCGGACGTGGTCGTGGGCACGGAGCTGGTGCAGCACGACTTTGACGCGGTGGCGTTCGGCTATGCCCGCGGCAACATCTGCGATCCCACCCACCGCGATACGCCCTCGGTCTTTTACAGCGACAAGGCGCTCATCGAGGCGTTCCGCGCCGCGGCGGCGTCGGTCATCGACGTGAAGCGCGTCAAGGCCGGGCGCATCGCCACGGGCGACCTGTTCGTCGCCTCCGCAAGCGCCAAGCAGGACATCGCGGGCACCTTCGGCGCGGTAGCCGCCGAGATGGAGGGCGGCGCCATCGCGCAGGTCGCGGCGCTCGCGGGCGTGCCGTTCATCGTGCTGCGCGCGATCTCCGATCTGGCGGACGGCAGCTCTGTACTCTTTGCCGACTTTGAGCGGGAAATCGCCGATATTTCCGCCGCCATCCTGC
>CAMJGU010000067.1 GCA_946405325.1 uncultured Clostridia bacterium
TGGAGTTCTTCCACAAGGTGGGCCTCGACTACGTGTCCTGCTCCCCGTTCCGTGTTCCCATCGCCCGCCTTGCCGCCGCGCAGGCCGCGATCAAGGATATGAAGTAAATCCAAAGCAACAGAACCCCCGATTCCGAAAGGAATCGGGGGTTTTTCTGCACAGCCGTTGGATTCTAAAAAAATAATTGAATCTTGCCGTAAAACCGCATATAATGAACATAACTACGCAAAAAGGAGTGATTCGTGATGCCGCCGAAATTCCCGCCGAAATTTCCGTCGAAGCAGGAGCGCGAAAAACTGATAGAGGAGCTTACGAAGGAGGGCAAAGGGCTGACCGCAAACGACCATTATCAAAACTACGTCGCCTCGCTCCAAACGCTCAACGAGATGATGGATCACTATTATACCCCCGACGCGGACGGGAACGTGCAGCCGCTGGAGGAAAAGGGCAAGAATGATCTGACGCAGGCCATTCTGCACACCGCGAACCTCGGCGAGACGTTTCTGGCGGATGTGCAGAGGCAGGGCGGCAAGCTGGACACGGGCGCGCCGGGGCTTGTCACTCAGGTGCAGGGCATGATGTCGCAGGACTATGAGATGCTGAGCCTCTACGACCCCCAGAACATGGAGATGACACTGCCGGAGATCCAGCAGGACGCGCGGACGCAGGTGGTCGACCTGCGCGGGGTGTCGCTCGGCAAGATGGGCAACGCCCAGTCCTCCCGCATCCCGATGACCGTGGTGGACGAGAAGGGCAGAAAGCGCAGCGGCGTGTTCACCAAGGCGTCCCACGTCAGCATCCTGAAGCCCTTTGAGGATATGGCGGAGAAGGTCGCGACAGAATACGGGGATCCCGGTATCAAGCAGCAGATCGCAGAGCTGATTCCCAACTATCGCAAATACCTGCAGGAGAGATATGATAAGGGTAGAAAGCCGCTGATCGGAAATGTGAACCCGAAGGACGCAAACGACGAAATGATCCTCGGGGAAATCTATCAGCAGATGATCGCTGTTGAAAGAACAGCCTCCTTTACGGATATTCTGCAGCGCGCAGGGATGGATGGTAAGCTGCCAAGCAACGCGTCCTTCGCCCTAAACCGCGAAATGACAAAACTGGCACGGGAACCCGCAAATTGGATCAATGGCGTCGATCTTGGACTCAAGGAAGGCGCCCGGCTCGACCAGAGAAACAGCGCCATGAGCGCCGTGGCGAACCTGCTGGGCGTTCCCAAGCTGGTGGCGCACTCCACCAACATGAAGTGCATCGACGAGGAGGGCAATGTCGTGGAGGGCACCTTCATGGCCAAGGGGGTGGGTCTGGATCTGAGGGGGAAAGGCAACGAGCGGCTGTTCTCGCAGGTTGACAATGAGCCGTTTGAGCAGGAATCCAACCTCAACAAGGACCTTGCCGATATGCAGGTGCTGGATTTTATCTGCGGCAACGTCGACCGGCACTCGGGCAATCTGTTCTATACCGTCGATGAAAAGACGGGCAAGATCACAGGTGCACAGGGCATCGACAACGACAGCTCGTTCGGCCTGTACAGCTCCGGCAAGGACGGGCGGAACTTCCGCCTTGCCGGCACAGACTCGCTCACGGTCGTCAGCGAGGATATGGCAAAGACGATCCGCAGCATCTCCCCGGAAATGCTCAAGTTCACCCTCCGCGGGCGCGGTCTGACGGATCAGGAGATCCAGGCCGCCTGCGGCCGCCTGCAAGAGGTCAAGGATGCGGTGAAGGAGCCGATGGAGAAGGGGGAGAGGACGACAAACGACGGGCAACTGGTTGTCAACAAGATGTCCAAAAAGCTTTCCATCATGAGCGCGGAAACCCTGCGTAAAATGCCGATCAATTCCCTTACCAACGGGAGGCGCAATTTGTTCGACCTTGTAACAGACGGGATCGAAAACGCGATGGAAGAGGCACGCAAGGCGGGCTACACCTACGTGCCGCAGAAGGAAGGGCAGAAGATCGAGCAGAAGGGGTTCAAAGAGGTGACCACCACCAGCCGCCGCTTCACCGCCGCGGGCATCGGCGAGTCGCTGCGCGGCATGTCGCGTATGATTCGGAACGAGGTCACGGGCTTTGTCGTGACCGGCCTTTCCAAGCTCTTCCGCTCGTCCGACAAGTGGCGTGCAATGGTCTCCTCGGTCAAAGCCGCGGATCAGCTCTCGGCGCAGCTGAAGAAGGACGTCGGAGAGGACGGCGCGCTCGACCGCGAAGATCCGAAGGTCAAGGAGCAGCTCGAAAAGGCGAACAAGGCGATGGAAGCCGTCCGGAAGGCGACGCAGGAATACCTCGACAAGAAGATGAAAGAGAAAAAGGTAACGAGCCCCGACCTGCTGAAGGGCAAGAACGAGTATGAGCAAAAGCGCATCGACTACGCCCGAAAGGTGATGAAGGGCGTGGAGGAGTACGATCGGATCGCGAACCCCAAAAAGGCGGAGGATCAGGCGGAGAAGGACGCCGTCAAGAGCGGCGCGGCGCTGGCGGCGAAACGCCAGGAGAAGGCGCAGGACAAGGGCGTCGAGGTCGGCGCCTGATTTAAGCAAAGCAATCAAAAAGCCCCGATTCCGAGAGGAATCGGGGCTTTTGTAATGCGGTCTTTTACTTCGCCTTGTGACTCTTGGCGTGGCTGGGAGTGACGTACTTGCCGTTCTCCTTCTTTACCAGCTTGCCCTCGGCGACCAGCTCGTTCGGGCTGTAGATGTCGTTGATGTTCCAGCAGCCCGGGGTCGGGACGACGATGTTCTCCATGATCGCCTCGACGAGGAAGGGCTTGCCCGCCTTGTTGGCGGCAACGGCCTTCTCCATCGCCGGCTTGAACTCCGCCGCGCTTCCTACGCGGATGGCGTCCACGCCGTAGGCCTTCGCGACCTCGGCCCAGTTGGGACTGTAGGTCTCGCCCTCGGGGGTCTGGAACACGGTGCCGAACTTGGTGCCGTAGTTGGCGTTCTCGAGGCCCGCGATCGTGCCGAACGCGCAGTTGTTCATCACGACCCAGGTGCAGGCGATGCCCTGCTCCACCGCGGTGGCAAGGCAGGTCGGGTTCACGCCGAAGCCGCCGTCGCCGGTGAGCGTCAGGCAGATCTTGTCCGGAGCCGCCAGCTTGCCGCCGAGCACCGCGGACGCGCCGAAGCCCATCGTGGCAAGGCCGGAGGAGTGGTGGATGGTGCCGGGCACGGTGATGTCAAACTGCTGCGCGACGCCGTTCTTGTTCCAGCCCACGTCGGTGAAGATGTGCGCGTCGGCGGGAATCGTCGCCTTGACGTCCTTGAGGATGCGTTGCGGGGTCATCGGGAAGCGGTCGTCGGAGGAGATCGCCTCGTTGCTCTTCTTGAACTCCGCCTTCGCCGCCGCGATCTTCTCGCGCAGACCCTCGCGCTTGATGCCGTTCGGGCAGATCTTCTTGGCTTCGTCCAAAATCTGGGCGAGCGCCAGCTTGAGGTCGGCGACCGCGCCGATCTCGACCGGGTAGTTGCGGCCGATCTCGGTGGGGTCAATGTCGATCTGCAGGAAGGTGGTCTTCTGCGGGTCGAAGGTCACGCCGGGATACCAGCTGGAGCTGTCGGCCTCCGCGAAGCGGGTGCCGAGACCGAGGATGACGTCGGCGTTGAGCGTGAAGCTGTGGGTGCTCTCAAGGCCCCAGAAGCCGGTCTGGCCGATCATCAGCGGGTGCAGGTCGCTCAGGCAGCCCTGGCCCATCAGCGTGCGGGACACGGGAATATCGAGGAACTCCGCGAGCGCCGCGAGCTCGTCGCTCGCCTTGGCGAGCAGGATGCCGCCGCCGGCGTGCAGGACGGGGTTCTTGGCGTTGACCAGCTTCTCGGCGATCGCCTTTGCCGCCGCGGGATCGAGCGCGGGCTTGCAGGTGAAGTGGCTGTCGTGATGGGTGCGCTCCCAGAGATCCTCCTCGACCTCGCGGGAGAACATATCCATCGGCATGTCGATCAGCACAGGGCCTGGACGGCCGGACTCGGCAAGACGGAACGCCTTGTCCATGATGTCGGGCAACGCCTCCGCGTCGTCCACGCGCCAGCAGCGCTTGCACACCGGCTCGAGGATCTTGTACTGGGTGGCGTCGCCGTGCATGTTGACCTCCTGATGGGGGTGCTTGCCGAAGTAATAGCTCGGCACGTCGCCGGCGATGACGACCATGGGGATGGAGTCGAACGCCGCATTGGCGACGCCGGTGAGCACGTTGGTGATGCCAGGCCCGAGGTGGCACATGCACACGCTCGCCTTGCCCGTCACGCGGGCGTAGCCGTCCGCCGCGGTGGAGGCGACCGCCTCGTGGCGGTTGGAGATGTACTTGACCTTCTTGCTGCGGCTGAGCGCGTCCAGCATACCGATGACGGTGTGGCCGCAGAGACCGAAGACGTACTTGACGTCACGCCGCTCCAGATAGTCGACCATCAGGTCGGCAACAAGTTTCTTGCCCATGTTGATTATCCTCCTAAAAAAGTGTTTTACTGAATGTTGTTGCGCAGACGGTATTCGTCGAATACCGCGCCCTGTTTTACCACATAATCGCGGAAATATGCCGCGGCGGGCGGCAGAAAGCCGTCCTTGTTCCACATCAGGTACAGCTTCCGCTTTTCGATGCCCCGCAGCGGGATCACGCGCACGTTGTACGGCGCGCCGCCCAGCGGCCACGGCGTGACCGCGATGCCGTGCCCCGCGGAGACAAGGCCGTAGATCATGATGTCCTGCGCGCTCTCGGCGCTGATGTGCAGGCGGATGTCCTCGCTGCGCAGGTGTTCGTCAAACTCCCGGCGAAGCTGGGTGTCCTTGCTGTAGGCGATGAATTTCTCGCCGTCCAGCTCGTGCAGATCGACGCTCTCCCGCTCCGCGAAGCGGTGCCCCTGCGGGACGAGCAGCGCGTAGCTCTGCTCGCCGATCTCGGCGCAGCCGACGCGGGGATCGTCGATCTCCGTGGCAAAGACCAGATCCACCTTGCCGACGAGCAGCTGCTCGCGCAGCGTGTAATATGTCGCCTCCTGATTGGTCTGGAGGCGCACGTCCGTTCGGTTGGTTTCGGAGACGTAGCGCACGATGATGTCCGGCAGGAACTGCGCCAGCGACGGGAAGCACGCGATCGTCACGACGCTTTTTGCCGAGTCCGCGGCGCGTTGCAGCTCATTGACGCCGTGATCCAGGATCCCCAACGCCTTGGTTACATGGGGCAGGAACATCTGCCCGTAGGGGGAGAGCACGACGTTGCGCCCGCTCTGGACAAAGAGCTTGACGTTCAGCTCCCGCTCCAGACTCTGCATGGCGTGGCTCAGCCGCGGCTGACCGACGTTCAGGACCTCTGCCGCCCGGGTGAAGTGTTCCAGCTCCGCAATGGTCTTAAAATAGTATAGATATTGCAGATTCATAACGCGTTCTCCGTTTCCGTTGTTTCGGGATTCCCGCGCACTGTGGGGTCATCGCGTTTGCCGTCTGAAAATCTCACTCGATGCCGTTGGCCTTGAAATAGGCCTTCGCGGTCTCGAGGCAGCGGGCGGCGTGACCCGCCTGACCGCGCGCCTCGATCTCCTTGAGGTTCGGCAGCTCGATGGAAAGCGGGATCTCGGGCATCGCCTTGACCATGCCGGCAATGTCCATGACGCCCTCGCCGGGATAGAAGCGCGCCTCGCGGGCGGTGTAGAGCATCAGGTCGTCCTTGATGTTGTCCAGCACCGGATCGCCGTCGGGACCGGCGGGGCCGTCGCAGAGGTGGATGAAGTTGAAGTACTTGCGCGGGGT
>CAMJGU010000068.1 GCA_946405325.1 uncultured Clostridia bacterium
GCTGAACTTCTCCAGCCAGTCGAGGAACATCTCGGCCTCGTGGTCGCTCTTGCCGCCGACGATCTTGAACAGATTGTCGATGAAGATATGGGAAATATCATAATTGCCGGCATACAGGCCGCTGATAAAGCCGCGCATCGCCTCGTAAGAGCCGACTTCGTAATCCCCGGCAACGATCAGACGAACATGATAATGCAGATCGAAGGTCATGACCTTTTCCGCCTCGATGCAGACGACGTTGCCCGCCTCCTGCGCCGCCGCGCTGTTGATCAGCTCGATCAGCTTCTTGGTCTTGCCCGACCCCTTGTCACCCATGATCAGACGAACCATAGGAAATCACTCCTTTCAATTTTTGCGTTCACAGCATATCACACGGACAGGCTTTTTTCAATGAAAAAAGTGTTAAATCTTTCGATTACTTTCCGAGTTTCTTCCGCAGCTCCGCGCCCATCTCCTCGTAGCCGGGCTTGTTCATCAGGGCGAACATATTCTTCTTGTACGCCTCGACGCCGGGCTGGTCGAAGGGATTGACCCCCAGCAGGTAACCGGACAGGCCGCAGGCATACTCGAAGAAGTAGATCATTCTGCCCAGATCGCGCGCGTCGCGCTTGCCTGCCTTGACGATCATGTTGGGCACGCCGCCCTCGACGTGGGCAAGCAGAGTGCCGTCCATCGCCTGGGTGTTGATCTCGTGGAGCGTCTTGCCCGCGAGGAAGTTCAGACCGTCGCCGTTCACGTCGTCGTGCGGCACGACCATCTGCTCGTCGTCGGGATCGAAGCGCACCACGGTCTCGAGCATCAAGCGCTCGCCCTGCTGGATGTACTGACCCATGGAGTGCAGGTCGGCGGTGAAATCGACGCTCGCGGGGAAGAGACCCTTGTTGTCCTTGCCCTCGCTCTCGCCGTAGAGCTGCTTCCACCACTCCGCCATGAAGCGGAACGACGGCTCAAAGCAGGCGAGCAGTTCCGTCTTCTTGCCGGCGCGGTAAAGTGCGCTGCGGACCGCGGCATACTCCCACGCGGGGTTGGTGAAATCGTCGGTGCGGCAGAGCTTCATCATGTCGGCGGCGCCGCCCATAAGCTCGTTGATGTCGATACCGGCGACGGCGATGGGCAGCAGGCCCACAGCGGTCAGCACACTGTAGCGGCCGCCGACATCGTCGGGCACCACGAAGGTCTCATAGCCCTCGGCGTCCGCGAGGCTCTTGAGCGCGCCGCGGGAGCGGTCGGTGGTGGCGTAGATGCGCTTCGCCGCTTCCGCCTTGCCGTACTTCTTCTCCAGCAGCTCCTTGAAGAAGCGGAACGCGACCGCCGGCTCGGTGGTCGTGCCGGACTTGGAGATGACGTTCACGGAGAAGTCCACATCCTTGACGAGGTCGTAGACCTCCTTCGTCGCGGCGGAGGAAAGGCCGTTGCCCATGAAGTAGACGTTGGGCGTGTCCTTTTTCTTGAGGTTGTAGTTCGGGGAGCCGAGGCACTCGATCACGCCGCGCGCGCCGAGGTACGACCCGCCGATGCCGATGACGACCAGCGCCTTGGAATCGCTCTGAATCTTCTTCGCCGCCTTTTCGATGCGCGCGAACTCGTCCTTGTCGTAGTCCTCCGGCAGCTTGACCCAGCCGATGAAATCGTCGCCCTTGCCGCCGCCGTTTTGCAGCCAGTTCGCCGCCTGCTTCAGCTCGCCGCCCAGCTCGGTCTGATAGGAGCCGGAGAGGAAGGATACCGCCTTGGAAACGTCAACAGATAACATGGAAACATCCTCCTGTTTTTATTTTAATTGGTGTCCTTCACTTTAGCACAGTTGGAAACAAGAAACAAGATTGTTGCGCTTAAAATTTCTTTATGCTACAATCACGTTGCTTGAGCAAAGGAGGCGCCGCCATGAGCGAACACAGCCACGAACATGAACACGACCACGTGCATCCCCACGTCCACAGCCACGAGCATACCGCGGCGGTGTCGAACCGCCTCGCCCGCGCCATCGGGCATCTGGAGGCGGTGCGCAAGATGGTGGAGGACAACCGCGACTGCTCCGAGGTGCTGATCCAGCTGGCCGCCGTGCGCTCCGCGCTCGCGTCCACCAGCCGCATCATCCTCAAGGATCACATGGAGCACTGCATCGTCGACGCCATTGAGGAGCACGACCAGACGGCGCTGGACGAGCTGAACCGCGCCATCGACAAGCTCTTAAAGTAACCCGTTTTCGGTCAAGTACAGCGTACACCGCAAATCGTGCGGCTCGGTCGGCACCGCGTCGGCGAGCAGCTTTTCGCGGCAGATGCACACCGTCGCTCCGTGCAGCCGCGGCAGGATGCGGTCGTAGTACCCGCCGCCCTGACCGAGGCGGTTGCCCGCGCGGTCGAAGGTGGTGCAGGGCACCACCGCAAGCTCCACGTCCTCCGGCCGCATCATGGGGCAGGAGCGCTTCGGCTCCAAAATCCCCATCGCCCCCGGCTCCAGGTCCGCCTCCAGATCCCGCACGACGCACAGCGCCATTTGACGCTCCGGCTCGCAGCGGGGGAGGAGCAGGATTTTGCCCCGCGCGATCGTCTCGCGCAAAAACGCCCGCGTGTCGATCTCCCGCGGAAGCCCCGCGAAGGCGAACACCACCCGCGCCGCGTCAAATTCCGGCAGCGCCGCGAGGGCGCGGCAGATCGCCGCGCTGCTCTCCGCCTTGTATCCGGCGTCGAGGGCGCGTTCTCTCTCTCTGATTTCCGCGCGCAGGGCGCGCTTGTTCTCCGCAATATCCATGGCTTGATTTTACCACCATTTCCCGCCGAAAGGAAGTGCTTTTCATGCTTCTCAAGGGCGCACCCGTCGCCCGCGCCCTCGCCGACGCGCTGCGCGGGGAGAGCGATTCGCTGCGTGCGCAGGGCGTCACGCCTTGCCTCGCCACGGTGCGCGTGGGCGAAAAGGACGCCGACCTCGCCTATGAGCGCGGCATCGCCAAGCGCTGCGAGCAGTCCGGCGTCACGGTGCAGCGCATCGCGTTCCCCGCCGACGTGTCACAGGAGACGCTGCTGCGGGAGCTCTCGGCGTTGGGCGCGAACCCCGGCGTCCACGGCATCCTGCTGCTGCGCCCGCTCGCGGATCGGTTTGACGACGCGGCGGTCTGCGCCGCCGTCCCGCCGGGCAAGGACGCCGACGGCGTGACGCTCACCTCCATGGCGGCGATCTACTCCGGCGCGCACGAGGGCTTCGCGCCCTGTACGGCGGAGGCGTGCCTCGCCCTGCTGGAGCACTACGACATCCCCATCGACGGCAAGCGCGCGCTGGTCATCGGGCGCAGCTTCGTCATCGGCAAGCCTGTGTCCATGCTGCTCCTGCGGCACAACGCCACGGTGTCCATCGCCCACACGCACACGCGGGATCTCCCCGCGCTCTGCCGCGAGGCGGACATTCTGGTGGTCGCCACTGGCTGCGCGGGACTCATCGGCGCGGAGCACGTCCGCGCGGGGCAGACGGTCATCGACGTCGGCATCCATACCCTGCCGGACGGCTCGCTGACCGGCGACGTGCGCTTTGACGAGGTCACGCCCATCGTGGACCATATCACGCCTGTGCCCGGCGGCGTCGGCGCGGTGACCACCGCCATTCTCTGCCGCCACACCATCGAAGCCGCAAAAAGAAGCGCCCGCTGAGCGGGCGCTTTTCCGTTTATTTTGCAAGGTACACCGACCCGACGCCCAGCATCCGGCACAGCTGCACCTTCTCCGCGACGTCCTCTCCGGACTCGTACCACACAATGGTGCTGCCGCTGGTGAGATACGAGCTTTCATAGCGCGTGGAGCGGTACGTCTTGGTCGTGCTGCTATCCAGATAGCGCTGCAGCTCCGCGTCCGTGATCTCGCGCGGCTGCGAGGCCATATTGCCGCGCACCGTCACCAGCACCGGCGTCGTGTGCAGCGCCACCGCGCCGCCCGCGCCCGCCTTTACCGCCGCGTTGTAGACGCTCTCGAGCGGTGCGCGCGGGTACATGGGGATCGATGCGGCGCTGTTGCTGCCGCTCTCCGCCCACACCGCGTTCTCCGGCACCGTCTCGCCGCTGTGGACCGCGGTGCGCTGCGTGTCATGCAGGCGGTCGTAGACGCGGACCAGCACCGCCGCGGCCTGCTCCCGCGTCGCGATCGTACGCGGCGCGAACAAACCGCTGCCCACGCCGCTGAGCACGCCCATGCGGTAGGCAAGGGCGATGTAGCCGCGGTTGGTGGTCACGTCCGTAAACGGGCAGTCGCCCTGCACGACGCCGGCAAGGGGCGCGTAGTCCAGCGCGCGCATGGTCATCGCCGCCAGCTCCTCGCGGGGCAGCGGCTCGTTGGGCTTGCAGTCCTCACCCAGCTTGAGCAGCACGCCGCGGTCGTAGGCGGTCTCCATCACCGCGTAGTACCATTTGGTTTTATCCTGATTGTCGGCGAAGCTGCCGGTCTCCGGCGCGCTCAGCGGCCAGCCCATGAGCGAGCAGAGCATCTTCGCGTACTGCGCGCGCGTGACGTTCTGCCCCAGGCCGAAACTGCCGTCGCCCACGCCGCTGACCAGGCCGTACTGCGCCGCCTTCTGCACGCTCTCATACGCCCAGTGGCGCTCCGGCACGTCCCGAAACGCGGTGTCCGCGGCGCGCACAGGGGTCAACAGCAGCGCCGCCGTCAGCAAAAGGGCCGCCGCCCGACGGAAAAGCTTCATCGTTCCACACCTCTTTCGTTCGTGCTATTGTACCACGAAAGAGGTTTCGCGTCAAATTTGGGAAATAACCGGCGGAAATTCACTCTTGTCCTTTTTGCCGAGTTTTGATATAGTTAAACATTGTATAGGCTATACTGGGGGAAAGGAGGCGAACGGCGTGAAGTATGAACAGTGGAACTGCCCCGCGCTCAGCGACGAGAAGATCGACACGCTGATGGACGCGGGCTATCCCTATCTCGTCTCCGCCGTTCTCGTCTCCCGCGGCGTGGAGAGCGCTGAGGGCGCTGCCGTGGCGCTGGAGCGGGAGCGGGAGCTGTCCCATTCGCCGTTCCTCATGCGCGACATGGACAAGGCGGTCGCGCGGATCCAGGACGCGCTGACAAACGGCGAAAAGCTCGCCGTGTTCGGCGACTACGACGTGGACGGCATCACCGCCACCTGTCTTTTGACCGACTATCTCCGCTCCCGCGGCGCGGAGGTGGTCATGCACATCCCCGGGCGCTTTGACGAGGGCTACGGCCTGAGCTGCGACGCCATCCGCGCGCTCGCGGAGCAGGGGGTCAAACTCATCATCACCGTGGACTGCGGCATCACCGGCGTGGAGGAGACGGATTTCGCCGCCTCTCTCGGCGTGGACATGGTCATCACCGACCACCACGAGTGCAAGGAGACGCTTCCCGCCGCCGTCGCGGTCGTCGATCCGCACCGTCCGGACTGCGACTATCCCTTCAAGCACCTCGCCGGCGTGGGCGTGGCGCTCAAGCTGGTGCTGGCGCTCGGCGGCAACGACCGCGAGGACGCGCTCTTCGCGCGCTACTGCACGCTTGCCGCCATCGGCACCATTGCGGACGTGATGCGCATGGAGGACGAAAACCGCGCCATCGTCAGCATGGGTCTCGAGGCCATCGACCACAGCGATTTCATCGGCCTGCACGCGCTGCTGCGCGAGGCGGGCCTTGCGGATAAACCGATCTC
>CAMJGU010000069.1 GCA_946405325.1 uncultured Clostridia bacterium
GCCGCGCGCTACGTCGCGAAGAACATCGTCGCGGCGGGCCTCGCCAGCAAGTGCCAGGTGGAGCTTGCCTACGCCATCGGCGTTGCCAAGCCCGTGAGCGTGCTGGTGGAGACCTTCGGCACCGGCAAGGTCAGCGACGACAAGCTGGAAGAGGCGGTCAACAAGGTCTTCGACCTGCGCCCGACGGCGATCATCCGCGACCTCGACCTGCGCAAGCCCATCTATCGTCCGCTGTCCGCCTACGGCCACATGGGCCGCGAGGACCTCGGCGTGAAGTGGGAGCAGACAGACCGCGTGGACGCGCTCCGTGCGGCGGTGAAGTAAAACGCAACACAGGGGAGGGCGCAAGCGCCCTCCCATACATCCGGGTGTAGCGAAGTTGGTATCGCGCTTGGTTTGGGACCAAGAGACCGTGCGTTCGAGTCGCACCACTCGGACCAATGGAAATCCGACAGGCTGTGACCTGCCGGATTTCTGCCTATTGAGAATGTGTTAAAAATCACCAATGAAAAACGTTTTGAAAGGGAGCTTTTGGCGGCGAAGCTGATGAAGCTGCAGCAGGAGATCGGCGATAATATGACTCCCGCCCTGAAGGAAAACACAAAAAAGCTGATCGCCGATTGCCTGATGAACCGTACCCGCGATACGAAAAGCGCGGTTAAAAAGATGGAGAATCCGCTTACACCGGTGCAGCATTACGCGCTGCTGGACGCCGTCCGGTCCTCCGGGAGAACACCCTGGGCGCCCGGCTTGCCGAGCTGCGCGATCAGGCGAAAAAGCTGCACGAGCAGGTGGCGGAGGGCGACTCCATGGGAAAAACGGCGAAGCAGCAGGCGCGCGAGCTGCTGGGCGAGTACATCGTGCTGGACAGCATGACCCGCGATCCGAAGACCGGCAAGCTCGACGAGGCGAAGTTGGGAAAGGACGTCCCCTTGAGCAAGGTGCAGAAAACTGTCGAGAACGCCGTTCAAAAGACGGAGGACAAGGGCGGCGCGGAGCTCAGTGCCTGAGCGTAAAACAACAATCAAAAGCGACGTGTTTCGGCACGTCGCTTTTTGTGCATATAGTGAGGGAGTTTTACTTGAAAAACGGTGCGCCCTGTGGTAAAATTGATCGGAATGTCGGTTTTAAGCAAAGCCGAGGGCAGATTTGAAACGAAAAGGGTGAGTTCGTGTACCTAAAGGCGCTGGAATTACAGGGCTTCAAGAGCTTTCCGGATAAGACGGTGCTGAATTTCGGCGAGGATGTGACCGCCATCGTCGGACCCAACGGCAGCGGCAAGTCCAACGTGTCGGACGCCATCCGCTGGGTGATGGGCGAGCAGTCCACCAAGTCGCTGCGCGGCAGCAAGATGGAGGACGTCATCTTCGGCGGCACCGAGAAGCGCAATCAGATGGGCTTCGCGCAGGTGACGCTGGTGCTGGACAACACCGAGCACATCTTCCCCCAGATGGAGGAGACCGAGGTCGCCGTCACCCGCCGGTATTACCGCAGCGGGGAATCGGAATACTATATCAACAAACAGAGCGTGCGCCTGACGGACATCAACGAGCTGTTCATGGACACCGGCATGGGCCGCGAGGGCTATTCCATCATCGGCCAGGGCCGCATCGACGAGATTTTGTCCCAGAAGAGCGCCGACCGCCGCGAGATCTTTGAGGAGGCGGCGGGCATCTCCAAGTACCGCCACCGCAAGGAAAAGGCGGAGCGCGACCTGGAGCGCACCGAGGAAAACCTCACCCGCGTCAACGATAAGATCGCGGAGCTGGAGCTGCACGTCGAGCCGCTGCGCGCGCAGGCGGAGAAGGCGAAGAAGTACCTCGTCCTGCGCGACGAGCTGCGCGTGCTGGAGATCTCCGTGTGGCTCGAACAGCTCGAGACCATCCGCACCAACGCCATCAAGCTGGACACGGACTATGCCCACGCCCAGCAGGAGCTGAGCGAGGCGCAGGCGGCGCTGGATGAGCTGTACGCCTCCACGGAGCAGTTCAGCGAGCGCATCCGGGAAAACGACCTCGAGCAGGAGCGCGTGCGCACCGCCGTGGCGGAGTTTGACGCGCAGGTGAGCGAGCAGGAGTCCGCCATCGCGGTGCTGGGCTCCGATATCGCGCATCACAACGAGAACATCCGCCGCATTGAAGAAGAGATCCGCGACCAGTCCGGCCGCGCCGGTTCGATGGCGGAGCAGATCGAGGAGAAGAAGGCGCGCATCGCCGAGCTGACCGCCCAGATCGAGAGCATGTCCGCGGACGTGGACAAGCTGGTGGAAAAGGCAGAGGAGCTCTCCCGCGGCGCGGGCGAGGCCGCCGGTGAGGTGGAGAGCCTGCACGGCAGGGAAGCGCTCGCGCGCTCCGCGGCGGCGGACAGCCGCGCGGACATCTCTGCGGCGCGCTCCGGTATCCACGAGATGGAGGAGCGCAAAACGGCGATCTCCGCCGAGCATGAGCAGGTGGAGCAGCAGCTTGCCGAGACGAAAAAGCTCGCGTCGGAAAACCGCCGCGCCCTCGACGAGGCGCAGGAGGACGCCGACGCGATCCAGAACATCATCAAGGGCCACACCATGAAGATGGACGGCCGCGTGAAGCGCGAGGCGGAGGCGGCGGAGCGCCGCGTCAACCTCACGATGGAGCTGAACAACTTAAACTCCCGCATCAAGCTGCTCTCCGACATGGAGCGCGAGTACGAGGGCTTCGGCAAGGCGGTGCGCGTGGTGATGCAGGCGGCGGAAAACCGCGCCCTGCGCGGCATCTACGGGCCGGTTGCCAACCTGATGACGGTGGATAAACGTTACGCCGTCGCGATCGAGATCGCGCTCGGCGCGAAGATGCAGGATATCGTGGTCGATCGAGAGGAGGACGCCAAGGCGGCGATCAACCTCTTGAAGCAGCGCGACAGCGGCCGCGCCACGTTCCAGCCGCTCACCGCCATCCGCGGCGCGGAGATCCGGGAAAACGGACTCGAGAGCGAATACGGCTTTGTCGGGATCGCGTCCCAGCTCGTGCATTATGACGAGAAGTACCGCGCGGTGTTCCACAGCATGCTGGGCAACACCGTGGTGGCGGACGACCTCGACTGCGGCATCGCCATGGCGCGCAAGTACCAGAACCGCTTCCGCATCGTGACGCTGGACGGTCAGGTCATCAACCGCGGCGGCTCCATGACCGGCGGCTCGCTCAATCGCAACGTGGGCATTCTGAGCCGCGCGAACGAGCTCAAGGAGCTCACCGCCAAGCGCGGGGGCCTCGAAGAAAAGCTCGCGGCGGCGGAGCGCGAGGCGGAGGACGCCAAGCGCGACCTCACCAAGGCGCAGTATGAGCTGGAGGTCGCCCAGTCTCAGGAGCATGAGGCGGAGCAGAAGGTTTTGAAGCTCACCGGCGACAAGAACCACTACGACGTGATGCTCACCGCGGCGCGCGACCGCCTCGAGGACATGGAGGCGGAGAGCGAGACCATCGACCGGCGCATCGCGGACTATCAGAAGACCATCCGGGAAAAGGAAGCCCTCGCGGACAAACAGGAGGCGGAGGCTGCCGCGCTCAAGGCAGAGGCGGAGCAGCGCTTTGCCGGACAGGCGGAGCTGCTGCGCTCCTCCGGCGCGCTGGGCGACGAGATCACCGAGAAAAAGAGCGCGCTCGCGGGCTGTCGCGCGGAGCGCGAGGCAACCGAGCAGTCGCTGCACGATCTGGAGGCGCTGCGCGAGCAGATGGCGGGCGACGAATTGAGCCGCCAGAACCTCATCGAGCAGTACCGCGCATCCTGCGCCGCGGCGGAGCGGGAGATCGAAATGCATAAGGCGCAGATCGAGTCCCTGCGCGCGCAGCAGAGCGAGCACAAGGGCGAGCTGCAAGCGCTCAATGACGCGAAAATGGCGATCGAGGCGGAGCGCGGCGCGAGCGACCGCCGCATGAAGGACCTCAACGACCACGTCATCAACGCCACCAACGCCGCCGCGCGCTTAGAGCAGAAAAAGGCGACCGGCGCGATGGAGGAAAAGCAGATCCTCGACAAGCTCTGGGAGAACTACGAGCTTTCCCACAGCGCGGCGATGGAACAGCGCGTGGAGCTCGAGAGCACTGCGAAGGCGAACAAGCGTATCACCGAGCTCAAGCGCGAGATCAGCGCTCTCGGCGGCGTCAACGTCGGCGCGATCGAGGAGTTTGAGCGCGTCAACGAGCGCTACACCTACCTCACCGGACAGCGCGACGACGTAGAGAAGGCGAAAGAGGAGCTGCTGGGCGTCATCGAGAACATCACCGGCGAGATGACCGTCATCTTCCGCGAGCAGTTCGACCTCATCCGCGCGAGCTTCGAGGAGACCTTCCTGGACCTCTTCGGCGGCGGCAAGGCGACGCTGGAGCTGGAGGACGAGAACGATATCTTAGGCTGCGGCATCGAGATCAAGGTGCAGCCGCCGGGCAAGGCGCTCAAGACCATCACGCTGCTCTCCGGCGGCGAGAAGGCGTACGTCGCCATCGCGCTGTACTTCTCGATCCTGAAGGTGCATCCCACGCCGTTTTGCATCATGGACGAGATCGAGGCGGCGCTGGACGCGGCGAACGTCATCCGCGTGGCGAACTACATGCGCCGCATCTCCGACAAGACGCAGTTCATCGTCATCACCCACCGCCGCGAGACCATGGAGGCGGCGGACGTGCTCTACGGCGTGACGATGCAGGAGCGCGGCGTGAGCAAGGTGCTGACCATCAACATGAACGACATGGCGAAAGAATTAGGCATTAAGGACTAAACAGGAGTAAGCTATGGGCCTTTTTTCCAAGATCAAGAAAGCGTGGTTCGACACCATCGTCTGGGAGATGATCGACGATGAGTTCTACGACACGCTCGAAGAAAACCTCATCATGGCGGACCTCGGCGCGACGGCGGCCGCCGACGCGGTGAAGCAGCTGCGCGCGGTGGTCTACGACCAGTCCATCCAGAACGGCGAGCGCGTCAAGCAGGCGCTGCGCGACATTCTGGAGGAGAAACTGAACGTGGGCGAGCAGCGCCTCGACCTCTCCACCAAGCCGTCGGTGGTGCTGGTGATCGGCGTCAACGGCGTGGGCAAGACCACGTCCATCGGCAAGCTCGCCTACCGGCTGCGCAAGCGCGAGAAAAAGCGCGTGCTGCTCTCCGCGGCGGACACGTTCCGCGCCGCGGCGGCGGATCAGCTGGAAATCTGGTCGGAGCGCGCGGGCGTGGAGATCGTGCGCTCCAAGGAGGGGGCGGACCCCGGCGCGGTGCTGTTCGACTCGCTTGCCGCCGCCAAGGCGCGCGGCGTGGACGTGGTGCTCGTCGACACGGCGGGCAGACTCCACAACAAGGCGAACCTGATGGCGGAGCTGGCGAAGCTGCGCAAGATCATCGACCGCGAGACGCCGGACGCCGCGAAGGAGACGCTGCTGGTGCTCGACGCCACCACGGGGCAGAACGGCCTGCAGCAGGCGAAGGTGTTCAAGGAGGTCGCGGGTCTCACCGGCATCATCCTCACGAAGCTGGACGGTACGGCGAAGGGCGGCATCTGCGTCGCCATCGCGCAGGAGCTGGGCGTGCCGGTGAAGTACGTCGGCCTCGGCGAGGGCATCGACGAC